>CAZNSL010000014.1:0-1350 GCA_964574975.1 uncultured Alcaligenaceae bacterium
AGGTCGTCGAGGCGACGGTTCAGTTCGCGGACGAAGCGGCCCTTACTGCCGCCGAGACGTTCGCCCAACTCGTCGAGTCGGCGCTCCAGGTCGCGGATGCGCTCCAGCGGGGCGCGGAATGCCCGGCGGTCGGCCAGCTCGTCGAGCCGCGATTTGGCGCGGTCGAGCCGACGCGACGTTCCGCCGTGCAAGCGCTGGTCGAGGTCGCGGATGGCTAGCAGCAGTTCGCGCCGGTCGGGCACCGCGGCCGTTGCCGCTTCGCTCGGCGTCAGCGCCCGCCGGTCGGCCACCAGGTCGGCGATGGTCACGTCCGTTTCGTGGCCCACGGCGCTGACCACCGGGATGCGCGAGGCGAAGATCGCGTCGGCGACGGCGACCTCGTTGAACGCCCACAGGTCTTCGAGGCTGCCACCGCCGCGGCCGACGACGATCACATCGACGCTCAGATCGTGCGCGTTGACGGTGCGGATCGCGTCGGCGATGTTCGCGGCCGCGCCTTCGCCCTGCACCTTCACCGGCACGACCAGCACGTCCACGACCGGCATTCGCGCCTTGAGGATTTCCAGCATGTCGCGGATGGCCGCCCCGGTCGGACTCGTCACCAGGGCGACGCGCCGGGGGAACGACGGCAGAGGCTTCTTGCGCTGCGGGTCGAAGTACCCGCGGGTGAACAGTTTCTCCTTCAACTGCTGGAACGCCAGTTCGAGCGCGCCGATGCCCTTCGGCTGGAGTTCCTCGAACTGAATCTGGTACGCGCCCTGCGGTGGATAGACCGCGACGCGGCCGCGACCGACCACCTCCATGCCGTCCTTCAAGTCGAAGCGCAGTCGCAGCGCCACGCCTCGCCAGGCGACGCCGCGGATCACCGCGTTGGCGTCCTTCAGGTTGAAATACAGGTGCCCCGACTGTGGCCGCGACAGGTTCGAGACTTCGCCGACGACCCAGACGGTGCGGAAGCCGTCTTCGAGCGAGGCGCGGATTTCGGCAGTCAACTCGCCGACCGTACGGAGTTTCGTGCCGGGGGGGATCATCGAGGGCTCCTTGCCCAAACGCTTCTGCGAAGCGTCACGGACCGCAATCAAATGAGCGCCGCGCACTCTAGGCCGAACGTTTCCGCCACCGCCGCGTTCGTGACTCGGCCGCCGAGGATGTTGACGCCGGCGGCCAGGGCCGGGTTGTCTTTCGTCGCCCGCGCCACGCCTTTGGTAGCGAGTTGTACCGCGTAAGGTGTCGTCACGTTCGTCAGGGCGTAGGTGCTGGTGCGACCGACGGCTCCCGGCATGTTGGCGACGCAGTAATGCACGACCTCATCGACAATGTAGGTCGGCTTCGAGTGCGTGGTCGCATGGC
>CAZNSL010000014.1:1360-6385 GCA_964574975.1 uncultured Alcaligenaceae bacterium
CAAAAACGGTGCCTTCGCGCCGGGGATCAGCACCGCGCCGATGACCAGATCGGAGCGGCGGACGCACTCGCGGATGTTGTGCCGGTCGCTGAACACCGTCGTGACGTTCGGCGGCATCGTGTCGTCGAGGTAGCGGAGCCGCTCCAGGTTGATGTCGAGGATGCTGACGTTCGCCCCCAGGCCGGCCGCGACTTTAGCCGCGTTCGCGCCGACGATGCCGCCGCCCAGGACCGTCACGTTCGCCGGGGCCACGCCGGGGACGCCGCCCAACAGAATGCCGCGGCCCTGGAACGGGCGCTCGAGGAACTTCGCGCCCTCCTGGATGCTCATCCGGCCGGCGACTTCGCTCATCGGCGTCAAGAGCGGCAGCCGGCCCTTGCTGTCGCGGATGGTCTCGTAGGCGATGGCGGTACATCCCGACTGCATGACGGCGCGGGTCAGGTCTTCGCTGGCGGCGAAGTGGAAGTACGTGAAGACGATTTGGCCCGCACGCATCAGCGGCCATTCGTCGGGCAGCGGTTCCTTGACCTTGACGATCATGTCGGCCCGCTGCCAGATTTCGGCGGCACTGCCGACGATCTCGGCCCCCTGCTCCGCGTACTGCTCGTCGGGGATGCCGGAGCCGCTGCCGGCCCCGGTCTCGATCAGGACGCGGTGGGCGTGGACCGTCAATTCCTCGACACCGGAAGGCGTCATGGCAACGCGGTACTCGTCCGTCTTCACTTCCTTCGGTACGCCGACGATCATGGCTGACTCCGGGGAGGCGGCAATCGGCCCGGCACCGGGCGGCATTATTCTCAATTTTCTGGATGACGATTCAAGCCAGAGGTGCAATTATGTTCGGTAACAGTTCGAACACACACCTAGGAGACACCGATGTCCACCGGTTCCGCCGAACGCCCCGAATACGAGTTCGACGAGGCACAATCGAACGTCATTCGGTCGTTGGCCCGTCGCATGGGCGGCGTGGCGTTCCTGATCGTCGCCCTCGGCGCGATCCAGATTGCCCAAGGGCTGTTCGCCTCGTACCTGGGCTACCGCGACCCCAGCAAGATCGAAGCGGCGGCCAAGGCGCAATTGCCGCCGGAGCAGTTCGACAAGTTCAAGGCGACCCTCGGCAGCGGCGGGTGGTCGCCGTTCGTCATCACGGGATTGGCCATCGCGGCAATGGGGCTGATCCACTTCCTCTTCGGCCTGTGGACCAGCGGCGCGGCCGGATCGTTCGGCGCGGTCGCCAACACCCGCGGCAAGGACATCACCCGGCTGATGGAGGCGCTTGGCTCGCTCAACAAGGCGTTCGGCATGATCTACAACCTGATCATGATCGCTGCCGTCGTCTTTCTCGTCAGTCTGGTGTGGTCGTTCTTCACGCAGCGGCCGGGATGACGCGCCGGTTCAAGGCGACGCAAGGCGACGCTTCTCCGGGGCGTCGCCTTGCGTCATCTTGCGTCGCCTTGCATTGAGACCGGCGTCGCGTTGCATTCCGCCGAACGAACCCTACGCTTGCGTCGTAGGACGTGGTTACCCCAACAGCCCCCGCACCACCACGTTCATATCTTTCTTCACTCTTTCAACTGTGAGACCGAGTCGTTCCACGGGAGCCGCGAGCCGCCGCCCGAACCTCATCGGTCTCGTTCAAGACGACGCAAGGCGACGCCTCCCGGGAGCGTCATCTTGCGTCGCCTTGAAACGCGAACGCGGCTATTTGATCTCGACCTTGGCCGTCCGCCGCAACTCGGCGAGCGTGGTCGTGCGCAGTTCCTCCAGCAAGCACTCGGCCACGTCGTCCTTAACCAACTCGTACGTGGACGCGGCCCCGGCCTTACGGTCGGTCACCTGGATCAGATGCACGCCGAAGTCCGTGACGACCACATCGCTCAGTTCGCCGACCTTGAGCGCAAACGCCGCTTTGGCGAACGGTTCCTCGACCATCCACTTGCGGGCGAAGTAGCCCAGGTCGCCACCCTTCGGCGCGCTGGGGCACTGCGAGTGGGCCTTCGCGGCCTCGGCGAACGCGACTTTGCCGGCGGCAATCTCCGCACGCAGGGCACTGAGCTTGCCCTCGGCGGCGCGGCGTGCGACCTCGTCGCCGGGCGACGTGCGGATGACGATGTGGCTGGCCCGAACCGTGGTCTTGTCGAAGAAGTCCTTGTTGTCGGCGTAGAACTGTCGGAGGACCGGCTCCGTCAGCTTCGATGCCGCCCAGGCGTTCCAGCGAGTTACCGTGACGATCCCGGCCTTGAGTTGCGCCTCGGTCTGGTGCGTCTCCTTGAGGTAGTCGGCGAGCGTCTTCTTCTGCGCGGTCAGCGCCTTGCCGAGCGCCTGCCACTGGTCGTTGACCTTCGCCGGATCGGCCGGCGGCGCATTCTTCTGCAGGAACTGGCGGACGAGCCGTTCGTCCACGAGCGCCGCGACGATCTCGCTTTGCATCTGTCGCACCTGCACGGCCGACAGCGGCGTCACGATGGGCGGCCGTTGGGCCAGCACCGCGTCGAGGTCGGCGCGCGGGATCGGTTCGCCGTTGACGATGGCCACCGGGTCGGGCGGCCCCGCCAGCACCGAACCCGTGACGACCAGACTTGCCAGGATTACCGCACCGCGCATGGATGGTCCCTCCCGCCGAGCCGTATAACCGACCGCGGCGGGTCGTACAATACCGGCATGACGCACACGCCGCCCCACCGCATCGCGCTGTTGAACGACGCGCCGCCGGGCCACCTGTTGATCCACGAGCTATACCGCAGCCTCCAGGGCGAATCGACCTACGCCGGGTTGCCGTGCGTCTTCGTCCGGCTGTCCGTCTGCAACTCGCGCTGCGTCTGGTGCGACTCGCCGCACGCCTTCGGCCAGGGCGACTGGCGACCCACCGGCGACGTGCTACGGCAGGCCCTCGCGTTCGAGTGCCCGCTGTTCGAAGTCACCGGCGGCGAGCCGTTGCTCCAGCCGGAAGTCCACCCGCTGCTACGCGGCCTCGCCGACGCGGGCCGGACGGTACTCCTGGAGACGAGCGGCGCGCTCGACGTATCGCCGGTGGACCCGCGAGTGCGCGTCATCCTCGACATCAAGTGCCCCGACAGCGGCGAGTGCGACGGCAACCATTGGCCGAACCTCGACGTTCTCCGACCGGGCGGCGAGGTCAAGTTCGTCGTCGCGTCGCGGCGGGATTTCGATTGGGCGGTGGAAGTCTGCCGCCGCCACGACCTGCCGGCGCGGTTCCCGACGTTGTTCAGTCCCGCGTTTGGACTCGTCGCGCCGGTCGATCTCGCCGACTGGCTGCTGGCCAGCGGACTGCACGCTCGGATGCAGTTGCAGATGCACAAGCACATCTGGGACCCGAAGGCGCGCGGCGTCTAATCGGGGCCGACGGTGGAAAGCCCGCGAAAAGCTGCTAAGATCCCGTTCACACGCCTCCCACCCCACCGAACTGCACAGGGACTCCCAACATGAACCGTGGCACCCTCTCCCGACGGGGCTTCCTGCAAGCCAGCGTCGCCAGTCTCACCGCCGCCGGGCTGCCGCTCTGGTACGCCCGCGAGGTCGTCGCCGAGGACGTGGCCCGCGCTGGCCGCACGCCCAAGGACAAGTACCGCATCGGCCTGATCGGTTGCGGCAGTCCGAGCAGCCGCGGCCTCGGCGTCTACGACGAGTCGAGGTCGGTGAAGGAACTCGACTGGGTCGCCGTCTGCGACGTGGACGCCCGCCACCTGAAGCGGTCGAAGGAGTTCATGGCCAGCCATCACCACACGGTCACGGGCACGGCCCGCTACGAAGACATCACCCGCGCCAAGGACATCGACTGCGTCCTGGTCGCCACGCCGGACCACTGGCACGCCCTGATCGCCATCGACGCGCTGCGGCACGGCAAAGACGTGTACTGCGAGAAGCCGCTGACGCTGACGGTCGAGGAAGCGCGGGCCGTCATGCAGGTGGTGAAGGAAACCGGCCGCGTCTTTCAGACCGGCAGCCAGCAGCGGACCACGATGGGCGGCAAGTTCCGCCTCGCCAGCGAGTTGATCCGTAACGGCCGCATCGGCCGGGTCAAGACGGTGGAGTGCCGCATCGACGGTAACCCGCAGAGCGGGCCACTCCCGGAGGCCAAGGCGGCGGCCGAACTCGATTGGGACCGCTGGCTCGGCCCGGCCCCGAAGGTGTCGTACTACCAGTCGGCGGACGGGAAAATGTCCAACTGCCACTACGAGTTCCGCTGGTGGTACGAATACTCCGGCGGCAAGATGACCGACTGGGGCGCGCACCACATCGACGCCGCCCAGTGGGCGCTGGGCATGGACGGCAGCGGCCCCATCGCGGTCGAGTGCGTCTCGGCCACGCCGCCGTACGCGGGGAAGAACGGCTACAACTGCCACAAGGAGTTCAAGGTCCGCTACCAGTACGCCAACGGCACCGAGGTCTACGCCCTGTCGCACGGCGGCACGACGCCGGCCTCGCCGTTGGTGGACAAGGACGGCAAGACGTTCGGCACCAACCGGAAGGGCGAGCGCCGTGATCTCGGCGTCAACGGCGATACTAACGGCGTCCTGTTCCTCGGCGACGAGGGAACGATCTTCGTCGGCCGCGACCGGCTACTCGCCAGCGACGCCAAGCTCCTGAACGAACCGCTCAAGCCGAACGCCGTGCAACTGTACCCGTCGCACCCGACGAACCACATGCAGAACTTCGTCGATTGCGTGAAGACCGGCGCGAAGCCGATCTGCAGCGAGATCGTCGGTGGCGGTTCGGTGATCGTCTGCCACATCGGCAACATCGCCATCCGGCTCAACAAGAAGCTGAAGTGGGATCCGGTGCGGTACGAATTCGACGACAGCACGGCCAACGCGATGCTGTCGCGGCCGATGCGCGCACCGTACAAGCTCGACGTGAAGCTCGCCTGACCCGGCCCCGCACGGGTAACCTGTGGGGTGCGACGAATCTTGTAGGGTGGGACGAGCTTGGCGAGTCCCACCGCGAACGCACAACCGCCGAGCGTTCGCGGTGGGACTCGCCAAGCACGTCCCACCCAACGGAAAT
>CAZNSL010000014.1:6395-6674 GCA_964574975.1 uncultured Alcaligenaceae bacterium
GTGGTATCTGGTGGTGTCCTTTTCGCCCTACCCAAGGCGCACCCCCATGCTGCCCGCGCCTTCGCGGGCACACTACATGCTCGTCCCACCCTACGGAAATGCTAACGTCTATGTCCCGTTCCCACTGGACGGCTCTGTCCGACGCCGAGTTGCTGCGGCAGTGCGAAACGGATACCTACCGCGCCAGCGGCCCCGGCGGGCAGAAGCGGAACAAGACGAGTTCGGCCGTCCGCCTGCGCCACCCGCCGAGTGGTCTACTCGTCATCGCCGAGGAGAGCC
>CAZNSL010000014.1:6684-9849 GCA_964574975.1 uncultured Alcaligenaceae bacterium
GTTCTTTTTGCACCTCCGCGAGCCGCCGACCCTTCCCACAGTTCGTACCCTGAACTTGGGGAAGAACGACCCCGCGTTCTGGCCGACCGTCGGCGTGGCGCTCGACCTTCTCGACACTCATGCCGGCCGGTTGGCCGAGGCCGCCGCCGCACTCGGCACGACGACGGCTCCGCTGGTCGATTTCCTGCGCGTCGTGCCGAAGGTCTGGCAGCGCGCCAACGAACTCCGGGCACAACACGGCCAGAAGCCGCTGCACTGAGGAACGAACGCCGTGACCCTGTCGCCCCCGTCAGGTTTCTCCTGGATCGACCGGCCGCACCTGGCTGCGATGTCGCAGCCGGACGGCCCGGACGAGTTGGCTTGGCTGCGCCGCCAGGGCATCCAACTCCTCGTCTCGCTCACCGAGAAGCCGCTGCGCCGCGACTGGGTGGACGACGCGGGCCTGTTGGTCATGCACGTCCCCGTGGACGACATGACGGCCCCGTCCCAGGACCAGTTCGACCGCTGCGTCTCGGCCATTGCCCGCGCCCGCGGTCAGGGGATGGGCGTCGGGATTCACTGCGCCGCCGGCCTCGGTCGTACCGGCACCGTGTTGGCCGCGTACCTGGTCCACCAGGGGTTCACGGCCCGTGCTGCGATTGCACGGGTCCGCGAATTGCGACCAAATTCGGTCGAGACGGACGAACAAGAGGCGGCGGTTGGCGAATACGCCCGCCGTACCCGCCCGGCCGGGCAATCGCCGCAGCGGCCTCATTCGTCGGGAGAGTGAGCCACACGCCCCGCACAACCCCCCACGAGGGTGCCGTGACCGACCCTAGCACCAACCACCTATCCGTCTTCCTCGACGCACTCCGGCGAACGCAACTGCTCGATGCGGCACAACTCGACGCCGTATTGGCCCGGCCGGACGCCTCCGGCGACGACCCCAAGCCGCTCGCCAAGTACCTGCTGCACGCCGGGATGCTGACGCGCCACCAACTGACCAACCTCGCCGCGGGCCGCGACCGCGAACTCGTCCTCGGCCCATACCGGCTGCTCGAACCGGTCGGGCAAACGGACCTTGGCGCGACCTACCGCGCCGTCAACCCGTCGACTGGCCGCGTCGTCGCCGTCAAACGACTCGCGCCGGGAACGACCGCCAACCCGGACACCATCCGCCAGTTCCAAACCGAACTCGACGCGGCCCACCCACCGCCGCTCGTCGATGCCGACCACGCCGGCGGACGGCACTACATCGCCATCGACTACTTTCCGCCGCACGCCATGCGACCGGCGGAGACGCAGGTTCACATCGCCCAATTCGATGCGGCCGACGACGAGGAGCCGATCAACGACCTCGCGGACCTCACGGCTGGCCCGTCGTCCAGGCAGATTCGGCGTCGGCCCGCGAAGGGTGGATCGAAGGCGTTCGGACTGCTCGCGGGAGCGTCGATGCACATCGCCGCAATCGCGCTCTTGGTGCTGTTCCTCGGTGGCTACTTCGCGTTCCGCCCCGCGCAACGTCCGGCCGAGAAGGCCGACGCGCGGGATGTCGTCCTCGTTCCGGCCAAGCCCACTCCGCCGTCGGAGCCGAAGCCCGTTGAGCCGTCGCCACCGCCGGTGTCGAACCTGCCGGCGCTGAACTTTGCCGCTGTCGCCATCGCCCGACCGGAACCAGCCGACGCACCCGTGAAGGTGTCTCCGTTGCTCAAGCCGTTCGACGGCGGCCACACGGCCGCGGCGACGGTCGCAACGTTGCCGGACGGCACCTCCGTCATCAGTGCAGGCCGCGACAACCAATTGATCCTCTGGGACGCCGAAAGTGGCGCGAAGGTACGAACGGTCCCGACGCCGCACAAGGTCGGCACGCTCGTCCTCAACGCGGCCGGCACCGTTGCTGCGACCGCGGGCGATGACACGACCGTCCGCTTCTGGTCACTTCCCGACTTGCGGGAGACGGCCGTTCTCGACACGCTCAACGGTCAACCGACTGCCCTAGCATTCTCGCCCAACGGGCGCTACTTGCTCGTCGCGTGCGATAATTGGTCGGTCAAGCTTTGGGACCTGGAGGAACGCAAGCCGGTCCGCGACCTTCGCCCGGCGACCTCAGTGGCGGCACTCGCCATCAGCCCCGATGGCCACAAGGCAGCGCTCGGCACCGAGGGCGGCCCAGTTCTCCAGTACGACCTCGAATCGGCTCGGCAGATCAACCTCTTCGGCGGTTCGGTCGGCGCAATCCGCGGCGTCGCGTACAGCCCGGACGGCACGGTCCTCGCAAGCGTCGGCGACGACCGCAGCCTTCGCTTCTGGGATACCGCAGGCGTGCGGAAGCAACCGCTGCGACTCCAACTGCGGCAACCACTCAAAGGAATCTCTTTCGCCGGCGACGGCACCTGGGCGGTCGTATGCGGCGAGGGATCGGTGTTCGTCGCGTCGCCCAATGGCGGCTTTGGCGCGATCGACATCAACGAACCGGCTAAGCTTGCGTCGGCCGTGCCGTCGACGGACGGGAGTGCAGTGTACCTGACCAACGTGCGCGGCGGCGTGCGACTGTTGTCCTTCTCCGGGGGCACCACGGAGCAAACGCTCCTTCCGGCGTCGCCGGTCGGGACGCGGGCCAAAGCTCCGAACCCCAAGGCGAAGCCCAAAGCGAAGGGCAAGAATCGCCCGACGCCGGTCGTCGTCGCGCCCGAAGAAGCCCCGGCGATGTCCGCGGGCGCGAAGCTCAAGTGGGAGTCGGACGCGGTCATCCCGCAACATCACGTCGCATTTTCTCGCGATGGGAAGGTACTGCTGGCCGTCGGTGGCGACAAGGCGGTGCGCATCTACGAGGCCGCCAGCAGCAAGGAACGGGCCATCGTCCCAGGCGTCGCCAATGCGGCGACCGGGGCGTGTCTGTTCTCGGACGGTAGCGGGTTCGTCGCGTCGGGCAACGCGCCAACACTCATCAGGACGGTCACCGTCCCTGCCGACTGCCTGGTGCGGCGGTTCTCCCTCGACGGAAGGCCAATGCAAATCGTCTGCGCCTTGGCCCCGTATCTCAGCTATGAGGTCGGTGCGTTAGCGGTTACGGCGAACGGCCAGTGGGTCCTCACCGGCGGCCCGGACTACACGTTGCGCGTCTGGTCGGCACAGGGCGGCACCGTTCGCCCGGCCAAGCAGTACATCACCAGTGGTCGCATCCTT
>CAZNSL010000014.1:9859-17790 GCA_964574975.1 uncultured Alcaligenaceae bacterium
TGTGCGCGGACGGCAACGTCGCGTTCTACCGCGGGTCGCTGGTGATCAAACAATTCTCGGCGGGGACTGGCACGCCGAGCACGATGAAGTTCTCACCCGATGGTCGCCTCGTCCTCGTCTGCGGTTCCGAGGGAGTCACCGCTTGGGACTGGAATGCCGGCACGATCGCCAAGCAATTCAAGCGACCGGGCATTGGCCAAAACGCAGGGTGTTGGGCGGCGGGCGGCGCGGCCGTCGTCTCCGTTGGAGAAGCGCGCGCCGTCGCCTACGACTTCGACACCGGACGCGAACTCGTCAGTGTCCCGACGCCGTCTGGCACGTCGCACCAAGTCGCGGTGTCGCCCGATGGAAAACTGATCGCGGTTAGCGGTCGCGGCTTGCAGGTCTACGAACTGGACAAGCCGCTTGTAGCAGCCACCGCCCACCCGCCGAGGCCGTGACGACGGATGAAGACCTGTTTCAGCGAAGCAACGTCGATGTCTGCCTCGTTTGCCGAGGACGTGACGGCCTGCGCGGAAGTCGCAGCGGGCATCGATGTCTGGCTGACCAAACTGGAAAACCACCTGGCAACCGCGGATGTCGCCGACGCACGGAAACGCCTCGCGGATGTCGGCGTCGTTCCAGCCGCGGCCAGTTACCAGGGTGGCCTGCTGCTCTCACAGGGCGACGCGCGGAAGGCCCACTTCGACCACTTCCGTCGCCGGCTCGAACTCTGTCAGGCCGTCGGTATCGACACGCTCGTGGTCGCCGCCGACTTTACCAACACTATCGATCGGACATCGCTGGAGCGGGCCGTGGTGTCGCTCGCCCAGGCAGGCCAGTGGGCGGCTGGGTTCGGAGTCCGACTGGCGCTGGAGTTTCGTGCGACCGATGTCTTTTGCACTAGCCTCGACACAGCGGTGCGTCTCGCCGCAGCTTGCGGTGAGTCGAACGTCGGCGTATGCCTCGACACGTTTCATTTCTTCAAGGGACCGAGCAAGGAGAGCGACCTCAACTTGCTGACGCCGGCCAACCTCTTCTTCGTGCAGGTCAGCGACTGGTCGGGAGTACCGCGCGAACTCGCCAGCGACGCCGACCGAATACTCCCCGGAGACGGCGACCTACCGCTCGCGGAGTTTCTGGGTAAAGTTGGCGCATGCGGTTACGACGGCTGGGTGTCGGTAGAGTTGATGAACCCGACGCTCTGGCAGCTAAAACCCGGCCAGGTCGCCGAAATGGCGATGGCGGCTCTCGAGCGTGTTTTGCCTGCCGGATCGGGTTGACGTAATATGAAGCATGAACTATCAGTCTGACTCGCGACGGATCGCCGGACCACGGAGACGATGTGACCGCCGATGAACGACGAGTCTGGCTGTAAACTTCGACACTTGTCCGAATGTCTGGTAACCGCCCAGCGCCCGATCCGGGTTCTCGAAGCCCTGCGGTGGCCGGCCGAAGCCGAAGCGCAGTTCCACACCTCGGGCTGCCGCAACCTGCCACACGTCCCGCCAGAGAGCTACCGTCCACTGGCGTTCGACCCGACGACCAAGGTCGCCGAACTCGCTGCCATTGGCCACGCGGCCCGGCGGCTGGGTGGTCCGGCTGCGGAACTTCTCGCCCGCCGGTGCGATGACTACCGCAGCGCTGTCCGGCTCCTGCTGGCTCGCGGCACACGCGAATTCGCAGCGTTATCATTTGGTACCTACGGCCGACTGGCGGCAGCGGATGACGAGCGCATCCGGGGAACACTGGCCGCGATGGAACACATCCTCCCACCGGAGCCGACCGGCGACGCCGTGCCTGCCGAGATCGCTGCATGCGACTTCGCTACCCGTCTGGCGCGTTCGCTGCCCGTGTGGGCGACCGCGCGGGTAATGGTCACCGACGCGATGCCATCGGACGCGGCGGCCGGCTGCACTTACGTCAAACTCCGTCGCGGTGCCACGTTCACACCGGCCGATCTCGACTTGCTCGAAGTCCACGAGGGTTGGGTTCACTTGGGCACGACGCTGAACGGCCGGGCGCAGCCGAGGTGCACGTTCCTGGCCAAAGGTCCGCCGTCGACGAGTTGCACGCAAGAAGGGCTAGCCGTTCTGTGCGAACTGCTTGCCGGTACTAGCAACGTAGGCCGAATCCGCCGGCTGGCGCGTCGCTACAACGCGGTTCGGGCCGCGATGGCTGGGGCCGATTTCCGCGATGTCTACCGTTCGCTCCTCGACGCAACGGGCGATCCGCGGTCGAGCTTTCAGCAAGCCGCACGCGTCTTTCGGGGGTGCCCGCCCGACCACGGACCGTACGCCAAGGACCTCGGCTACACGCTCGGACTCACGCAACTCCTGCGCGCGGTGCAAGTCGCCCGCGACCCGCTCGACCTCGGTGCCCTGTTCGCCGGAAAACTGGCCCTCGCGGACCGGCCGCTGCTTGTTGCGGCACTCGCCGATGGCTCGATCGTTCCGCCCGCGTTCCTACCCCCTCCGGTCGCATGCCGGGCAACGCTCGCCCGCCGCCTCGCGGCACTGCCGCATCTCGGTCACCGCCGCACCGGCCCGCACCGATTCGACGAATCCCGCCGAATGCCCCTTGTGCCCACCCCGGCCCGCTACCTATCCTGCACACGAGACACCGACGCGTCGCCTTGAGTCGACACATGCAAACGAAGCGATCGACGCTTATCTTCTTCACCCTGCTCGTCGGTGCCGGCCTCGTCGCCGTGGCGGCCCCGAAGCGCCGCGTCAAGACGCCGCCCGGAACGATCAAGCTCGTCGTCATGCTGGTGTTCGACCAGTTCCGCGGCGACTACATCGCCCGCTGGCACGACCTCCTCGGCGACGATGGCTTCCTGCGCTTCGAGCGCGAGGGGACGTGGTTCGACCATTGCTACTATCCGTACTCCTGTACGATCACCGGCCCCGGACACGCCTCGTTGGCAACGGGCTGTTCGCCCGAACGGCACGGCATCGTCATGAACGAGTGGTACGACCGCGCGGCGGCGGACAAGGTGTATTGCGCCGGGTGGGACCGGTATCACAATGTGCTGTCCGTGCCGTTGCCGACGACGCCCACGAAGAAGTCCGACGCCACAAGGAAATCGAAAGCCGTCGTCCCGGACGACGAGAAGAAGCCGGCCAAAGAGAAGGGCGGCAGTCCCGATCGGCTGCTCGTCTCCACGTTTTCCGATGCCCTCAAACGTGCGACTGCCGGCAAAGCGAAGGTGGTCGCACTATCGCTCAAGGACCGGTCCGCGATTCTGCCGGGCGGTCATTCGCCCGACTGCTGTTACTGGTTCGACGACCGCACGGGTACGTTTTGCACATCGACTTACTATCGCGACCGCGTCCACCCGTGGGTAGCCGCATTCAACCGCTCTCGCCCGGCCGAACGCTGGTTCGGGCACGAGTGGGTGCGCATGCGCGACGACATCGATTACGCTGCCCACAGCGGCCCCGACGACATCGACGCCGAGGGCCTTGGCGTCGCCAAAAAACAGGGGCGCGTCTTCCCGCACTCCATGAGCTTCGACTTGAAAAACCCCTCGAAGGATTACTTCGATGCCGTAGAAACGTCGCCCTTCGGCAACGATCTTTTGCTCGACTTCGCCGTGACCGCTCTGTCGGCCGAAAAGCTCGGCGAGGACGCCGTGCCGGACTTTCTGAGCATCAGCTTTTCCAGCAACGACCTGATCGGCCACACGTTTGGTCCGGACTCGCAGGAAGTCCTCGATGTGACCTTGCGCTCGGACGCGCTGGTCCGCGACCTGTTCCGCGTCCTCGACCGGCGCATCGGTCGCGGGCGCTACGCCGTCGCCGTCTCGGCCGACCACGGCGTTTGCCCGCTGCCGGAGGTGGCCATCCGGCAGGGCATCGATGCTCGCCGCGTCGATCCGAAGGTCATCCTGGCCGACGCACCGAAATACCTCCGTGAGACGCTCGGCGGCGATAGCGACAAAGCCAGCGCCTGGTTCGACAAGGAAATGCTCCCCTGGGTGTACCTGAACTACAAGGCGATCAAGGCTCGTGGGCAAGACCCTGCGAAGGTCGCTGGCGTGCTTGCCGACTGGTTCCGCAGTCGCCCGGAAGTGATCGCGGCCTACACGCGGCAACAGCTCGAATCGCCTTCCGCTACAGACGACGAGTTGCTGCCACTGGCGCGTAAGTCCTATTTCGCGGATCGCTGCGGAGACGTGCTGGTCGTCACAAAGCCATACTACTTCTTTTCGACCTCGAAAACCGGCACTGGCCACGGCACGCCGCACGACTACGACCGCTACGTCCCACTCTTGGTCCTGGGAACCGGGACGCCAGCGGGACGATGTAGCGAGCCGGTCACACCGCAGGCGATTGTGTCGGCTTTGGCGCAAGCCGCCGGCGTCCAGCCACCTTCGACGGCCGAGGCCCCGATCCCAGCCGCGATCGCCGAATGAGCGTAAATGGTCGTGCTGCCGTTGTCCGGGTACGTAAACTGCCTATGCTTCGGCCATAGGATAGAGAACTAGCATACCCGATGTGGTCCTTCCTTCTGGACACCCGCGGATGAGCTTCTGGAGCGAATGCGAGACGTTCTGGAAGGAATCCCGTCACCATTTCCGCACGACCGGTGCGCTCATGCCGAGCAGCCGGTTCCTGGCCCGCGCGCTGGCGTCGCCGTTGGGCCAACCGCGACTTCCGTGCCGCATCCTCGAGGTTGGCCCCGGCACCGGATCGGTCACGCGCGAAATCCTGCGTCGTTTGATTCCCGGCGACTCTCTCGACGCCGTCGAACTCAACTCGCGCTTCGTCGAGCGGCTGGAACTCTGCTTCGCGCACGACCCGCGGTTCATGCCTCACCGCGATCGCGTTCGCCTGATCCACTCGCCGGTCGAGGACTTGCCGGGCGAGTCGGTGTACGACCACATCGTCAGCGGACTACCGTTGAACAACTTCCCGTCGTCCTTGGTCAAGGACATATTCCGCGCCTACAGCCGGCTGCTCAAGCCGGGCGGCGTACTGACCTATTTTGAGTACGTCCTGATTCGGAAGCTCAAGTCACCGTTCGTCAACAAACGCGAGCGCCGCCGGCTCTACCGCGTCGGGCGGATCGTCGAGCGATACATCGACGATTTCCAGGTGAAGCGGCGACAGGTCCTGATGAACGTCCCGCCGGCCGTAGTCCGGCACCTGCAACTTCGTCCTGAGAAAGACGTTGCGCACGCGACGAGAGCATTCAAGTCGAAGCGGTTCCATTTCGACTTGGACTTTTTCCGCCGCGGCGAGAAAGCTCGCCCGACGCGTCCGGTAAAATGGTGATACCGCCCGAACACTGCCGATGGAACTTCCTATGGACAAGCCGTCGTCGCTGATTGGTGGCTCGCGCCCGGGCCGGATGATGGTCGCCGTCGTTCTCGGCACCGCTCTGAGTGCAATGGCCGGGACGGCGGAGGCCTCGGCCGCGGCTCGCACCGTCCAGGATTTGAGCCGCTACTGCACCGCTTGCTGGCGCAACGCCCGTCTGCCGGCCGACCGCTGGGACGACTGCACGCAGGAGGTCCTGGTGCGGCTCCTGGAGCGCGTTCCGTCCGGTGCGTGGGGCCGCTCGCTGACCGCCGAAGGCGAGGAGCGACGCGAGTTCCTGCGCGCGATCGACGCCGTCAAAAAGCGAATCCAGCGCGGCCGCAAGTTCGCGCATTACCCCGAGGATGCCGTTGCCGACGCCCGGCCAGCCAACGAGAGCGCACGCCGCGAAGCCCGGGAACAACTCGATGCGGCGGCCGACGAAGTGCTGGGCGACCGACAGCAGCAGATCCTGCGGCTGACTATGGAAGGCTGGTCGGTTCCCGAGATCGCAGCCGAACTCGACACCACAGCGGATCGCGTCAGCGACGAGAAGTACAAAGCCATTCGCAAGCTTCGGGCGTACCTGGCCGACCGCGACGAGATCGCCTGAGCGGTTGACGCCATAGCCCAGCGGCGTCTACACTGACCGTCATGGCCGATCACACGTTACCCTGCACCGCCGACCGCGAGTGCGAAATACGACTGCGCACTGCCTTGGAGGCGTCCGGCTCGCGCTACACCAAACAGCGGGCCGCCGTTTATTCGTATCTCAGAACAGCCGCGACGCACCCATCGGCCGAGGAGGTCTATCGCTGGGTTCAACGGGTCGTCCCACACATCAGTCTGGCGACGGTGTACAAGGCCCTGGAAGCACTGGTCGCGTCCGGCTTGGCGCTCAAGATTGGCGACGGCGACGGCCCCGCCCGCTACGACGGGCGGACGCAGGCCCACTACCATTGCCGCTGCTTGAAGACTGGCGAAGTCTGCGACGCGCCGGCCGCCTACGACCCGTCGCTTTTGGACAAACTCGACCCGAACCTCGTGTCGGCACTGCGACGGCAGGGGTTCGAGGTGACGAACTACCGTCTGGAGTTGGTCGGCTACAAATTGCCGCAGGTCTAGGGTTACGGACTCCGCTGCGGTTCCGTGGGCAAATACCCAACGAGGTTTGCCCTTGGTTTACGGGTTTCGGCTGCGCCCTCTACGCGGAAGTCTGCCGGTTACAGGTCGTCGTAGAGGGCGAGGTAGCGAAAGCTGCCGTCGGGCAAGTAGACCTTCAACTTCTTCACGATCTGGGCTTCGACTCCACCAGGGTTTTCCGCTTTGCTGGTCATCAGGTGGCCATCGGCCCGCACCGCGAACAGTGGGGCCGCTTGCCCGTCCTCGCTCAGCCACTGCTGCAAATCCTCGGCCTGATTTGCCCGGCACCGCACCTTTAGCCCGACGTTCAGCCCGGTCGGCGGTTCGACCACCAACTCGGGGCCAGCCACAAACTCCCCGAACTCGAACGTCGGCACCCGCACCACGCCGTCGCGTCGGACCGTCAGCGGTTGGTCCCATGCCGCGGTGGGGCCGCTGAGGTCGTAGAACTGTCCGGCACCCAGCAGCGTAAGCATCTCCCCCGAACTGTTCGCGGCCAACGTCAGCGGCGAACCGGACGCCAATGCCATTAGCCTCAACCGCTGGGCGGTGATGACGACCGGATCGGGCGGGTACGGCAAGGACGGCGGCCGCAACTGCACGCCGGTGACGGCCGAGTCGCTGGCGAACGTCACGTGGGCGACGCCGCCGGTCGAGCCGTAGCCGCTGATCGTGCAGTTGGTCATGTCGATGTGCTGGCACTCCAGCGGCCCGATGGTGAAGCCATCGGGGCCGGTAACGCGGCAGGCCGTGAACACGCAGTCGCGGGCGTACTCGTGCAGGTGGATCGCCGAGGCCGTCACGTTGACGAAGTTGGCGTTCTGGCTGGTGCCGACGACCAAACGGCCGTTGGTGAGGGTGACGTCGCGGAAGCTCGTCTGGCCGCAGGTGACGAATTGCAGGTCGCACACCGTCGCCGGTGAGTTCGCGGGGTTGGCGCGAAAGCCGACGTTGTCGAAGGTGAAACGCAAGCCGGCCCGAATCAGGCCGATGGGTTTGGACTCGTAGCTGAACGGGGCGGCGATGGCCAGATCCTGGAAGGTGATGTCGCTCATGTGCTGCCGCCCGGTGGCGGGGCCGGGCTTGTAGCCGGGCACGAGCGCGGCCTGGTTGCTCTCGTACGCCTGGATGGTGGGCGTGGTGAAGGTGATGTCGCCGGTCTCCGGGTCGACGGTGGCGACGGTGAGCCATTCGCCGCGGAACTCGTTGATGCCGGGGCCGTCGCCCAGCAACACGTCGTCGCCGGGAGCGAAAAAGTAAAAGTAGGCGGGGATGGGGGTGGGGACGCGGACGGAGGTCGCGCCGGCGGGGACCGGCTGGCCGGGGCTGGTGGCCCCATCGACGATGAAGCCCTTGACGTGCATGAAATCGTTGAAGCCAGTACTCATGCCGTCATGGGTGATGTTGCCCGATTGCGTATTGACATTCACGACCTTCAGTCGAACCCGAGGCGAGCGGTCGGGACCGACCTGATGGTTCCAAAAGTAAATGACCTCGTCTTGC
>CAZNSL010000015.1:0-17123 GCA_964574975.1 uncultured Alcaligenaceae bacterium
AGTGTGGCCAAGGCACGGAATCGCGGCGTGACGGGGTGGGTAGTGAGTGCGACCGCCGTAAGCCGATCCCTGGCGGACACGTCGTGTCGTTCGGCCAACAGCCGATGGGCCGTTTCCCGCGCCCAAGCGTTCGGCGATGCGATGGCCTTGATGAGGTCGTCCGTCGTATCGAACGCAATCGGAGGCAACTTCGTTCCGTCGCGGACCAACCGCCAGATGCGACCGCGGTCGCGGCTGGCGAGGTTCATCTTGGCTTTGATGTCATCCGGCAGCGACAGCGGCGTTTCGATGGCCTCGCGGTAAAAGTCGAGGACGTAGATCGCCCCGTCCGGCCCAAGACTCAGTGCGACCGGGCGGAACCAGTTGTCGGTCGATGCGAGGAACTCACAGCCGTCGTCGGCGCGGCGGGCAACGAACGTCGCCCCGGCCGGTTCGAGTCGGTCGCGGTGGATCAGGTTGTTGGCCGGATCGCACACGAACGACTCGCCGCCGAAGACGAGCGGGCTGCAGGCCGACGTGATGAAGCCGCCAGGCACGAGTTCCGTCTTCGGGAACTTTAATGCGTCGGTCGACCCGGCGCGGCGCGTCGTCCGCTCGACGCGCCACGCCTCGAATGGACTGACGCGGAACACCTTGCACGCGGCTCCGTGGTCGGGGATGTCGTGCGTCACTTCGGATACCGCCAGGAATGGATTCCGGCGGAGGGCGTGGTCAGGCAGGACAATGTGCCGCAGATGTTGGCTGTTAGTGGCGGTGAACCAGTTGCCGAACTCGTCGGCGGCGAGTCCGAACTGACCGCCTCCGGAAGTTGGCTCCAGTCGGCCCGGCTCGTCCGGCTTGAAGCGGATGCCGCGACCGCGCAAGGATACCGGTGGCAGGTTCGGCCGCTCCGGACACCGGATGTCGCCGCCCTTGTTGCCTGCGGTGGCGTGGACCCAGCCGTCCAGACCGAGTTGCAGGCCGTTCACGAGTTGCTGGATGTTGTCGAGCGCGAACCCGGTGTAGAGGACGCGACGCTTGCCGGCCGCATCGAAATAAAGGATGTCCGGTGCGTCCGCGACGATCAACCCGCCGCGCCACGGCATCACCGAGGTCGGGAAGCGCAGTCCGTCGGCAAACGTCGATGCACTCTCGTATGTGCCGTCGCCATTGCGGTCTTCGATCCGCACGACGCGCCCGGATCGCGATTCACCCGTGCCGACGCCACCGTTCGGATAGCCGCGCATCTCGGCGACGTAGAGCCGGCCGCGCTCGTCGAACGCCAACGCGACCGGGTCGACAACCTCTGGCTCGCAGGCAACCAATTCGACATGCCAACCTGGCCGAGTACGAAAGGTGGCTTGCTCGTCGCGCGGCGACAGCGGAGTGGCCGCAGGGGCCGAACCCGCAACGAGTGCGGCCGTGATCCAATATCGAACGTTCATGCGTTACGGTTTCCCGACCTTCTCGGCCAACTCGTGGACCTTGCCAACGATGCGGTTTTCCAATCCAGGTGCCCACCGGCCGGGTTGGCCGTAGTAGATCATGGACGAGTCGGCTTCGTACCCGCCCTCCTTCAGCACGCGTTCCGACGGAATGTAGGCCATCACGTCGTTCGCGTAGCCGGCCACCCATACGGGACGCGAGCCGGCCAACTCTCGCTTGAGCCGCAGGGCATAATCGACGACGACCTCGCCGCCGAGTGCCACCCACACTGGGCCCTCACCGAGCCTCCAGGCTTGCACCGGGTAATGCTCATAGTGCGTCGACAATGCGCCGCCCGCGTCGAGGGTTTTCAGAAATCGCGTCGCCCGTTGACGGACGGCATGCTGCTTGTCCAGCAGATCGGCTTGCAGTCGGGCACGATCAGGAGTGCCGGTGAAGTCGAGCGTCACATCCGCGAACGCCGCCGCGAACGAACCGGTGAATGGCGTCGTCTTCGGAAGAGCCGCGTCAACAGCGTCCGCCAACGCGCGGCCGTGTCGTTCTGCGAGTGCGACAGTTCGCCGCGGGTCCGGGTTGGCATCGGCCCCACAACCGATCCAGAACAGGGCTATCGTACCGGGGTGTTTGGCTTCAACGGCGAGCTGCGCGTACCCGGCGTAGTCGCCGTTCCACTCGTAGCCGTCGAGAGTCGTGTTGTGGCAAGCGTAGCCGAAGGCAACGGCCATCAGTTTGCCGTTGGTGTCATCGACGCGGAGAACTGGCACGCTGTGGTCCACCGGCCCTTCGGGATTGCGTCCGATCTGGTAGCCTTTCGACGTCGCCTGTCGGCGGTTGATTGCAAAGGACGCGGAGCTGGAACCGAAAGATAAGGTTGCCGGCTTGCGGATCGCCAGCGCGTCCACGACGACTGCGACCAGTTCTCGCTTGAGCCGATCCGTGTAGGTTGCGACGGCCGTTGCTTGCTCCGGCGAAAGCGGATACATGTCCGTGAGCGAGTTGTTAACGACTGGCCCCGAGTGCGTGTGCGACGCCGTCAGCATGAGCCGCGAACGCGGCAGTTTCGTCGTTTTCTCGACTTCCTCCGCGACGGCAATGCCCAAATCGCGCGGGATACCGATCAGGTCGGAAGTCACGAGTACGAGCGGCGTTCCCGTCGGGTCATCGAGGGCGAGGGCCTTGACCTTGAGATCGTGGACCTTGCCCTCAGCGGGCTTGTTGCGACTAGCGTAGCCGGCCATCCAGAGCGGATCGGCCGGCGTGATTACGCGCGCCGCGACGCCAGCACGACACGATTTCGTGCCGTCACCGCGCACAACCGCGCTCAACACAAACAAGCAACACAAGGCCAACACGCGCGACATCGCTGAACTCCTACCGCGAATCGTGGTCGCGGATCGTACGGTGCCAAAAAGCGACGCCCGCTGCATCGCGCCTACGTTACCGGCGCTCTGTAGCGGGCCTCACCTACCCCGCAACTATCGTGTGGTCGCCTTTGGCGCAGCACGAAACTCGTCGGCGGTCAATTTCTTGACCGTCCCCGCCGAAAATAATACGTAGCCGCCGCTTGCCGGCACGTCTTTCTCGTAGGCGACGATAACTTCGTCCTTGCCCACTTGCCCCTCGCCCTGAAACGCTGCACCCCAAAGGACAACGACGTTGCCCGCCTTGACGGTCTCGTAGCCGCGAGGAAACATTGCCTTTTGCCGTTCCAGGTCGTTTACCCTGGCCGGTAAGCGGCCGCCGGTGCCCACCGCACGCAACAAGTTGTTGACGTCCTGGAGCAGCGTCGTTTCCGGCGCAACGGACGCACCCCGTGGCTGGGAAGAACAACCGGCCACAAGGCCGAGGTACGCACACACGGCCACACATCGAGATAGTGCCATCACTGAGTCGGTCCTTGCCGCAGAAGAGAATCAGTCGATGGAGCCAGGGGGTTCGCCACCGCCCCGGCTGCCCAAGGCTTGCCACGCGGCGAAGATGACGCCGTCCCGGACGAATCGAACCGACCCGTCGGCCATACCCACACTCACCCCGCCCGAATGGTAGCTGCTCGCGGAGACATGGAAGTACGAGATGGTGGTGTCGCCGCAGTTGTATTGCTGTGTGGTTCCGCCTGTGGGTCGATTCCAGTTCGGCGGTAGCGTGTGGTTGTAGTAGACCGTGCCGTACAGTGCGCGCTCGAACTCCGTGCCGATGTAGGAGATCGTCGACGTCCACGCGGAACCGTTGCTACAGCCCGGTGTCGTCCGGCCATCGGTGTCGAAGAGAATGTTGGCCGTGGGGTCATTCCCAGAGGCGAGGAGAATGGAAGTGTTGTCCCGGAATCCCGACGTATGCGGCCACGGTTCCGTCGCACGCATGACTTCGGAGAACATGGCCGTGTTGCTCGTGCCATCGGCGATGCCGACGATCGGAGTGCCCTTGAGTATTTGGCCCGCCGGAGCCGACGCGCTGGCAAAGATGCCGGCATTCTTGATCCAACTGGCGTCGTTCGCACCTGTAACAGGAACGAGCGAGGAGGTGGTCCCGATACAGGCGAGGTAACTCAGGCGGCCCTCAGGATGGAGGGACGGATCGTTGTTGCCGGTGTTTGCCCAATCGGCTGGTCGCCTGACGTCGGAGGGGTCCGACGGGCAGAGGAAGAACGGAATGTCCTGTGTCCGGGCCGCAAGGTTAATGCCCGACACGAATGTATTCGTCGTCGCGTGCCGGTCGTTCCACGTCGTGTAGTTAAAGTTGAACTGGTTGAACTTGCTGGCCTGTTCGAGGTAGGGCAGGATCAGCGCCTGCGGGCTAGCGTCGTTCGATCCGACGACGCCACCAATCGAGACCGTCCCTTTCCGGGGCGGCAGGTAGCTATTGGCGCTCTCGTAATTGTGGGCAGCTAGACCCATCTGCTTGAGGTTATTTTGACACTTCGCGCGGTTAGCGGCCTCGCGGACCTTCTGAATGGCAGGCAGCAAGAGGCCGATTAGGACCGCGATGATCGCAATGACCACTAAGAGTTCGATCAGTGTGAAGGCAGTACGGATGCGGGAATGCGACACGGTATGCACCTCCCCAACGTGAGCCGATGACACCGAATCGTCGCGGGTTGGCAGGTAGGTTGGCCGACGCAAGAAGGTCGGACGCCCGCGAGCATTCCGGTATTACGATTGTACCGAGCGATGCTCCGACTGCAAGCAAACTCCACCCACAGTAGCCTGCGGACGTGGCGACCCAGACCAGCCGCGGATCTACGGCGCATTCAGTAGCTTGCTGATGGCGGCACGCAGAATCGCTTCCGACGCCGGCCCGGCGAGGGCGACAGTTGGCTCGTACCCGCCTTCGGGGTATGCGGCCGCAGTCGGGATATAGCCCGGTCCGCCGTCGCCGTAGCCGGCGACACACACGTCCGTCCGCAACGACTGGGCGAACAGTTGGTACTCGACGAACGGCTCGCCCGGCAACTGTAACACCGCCAACTTCCCGATATCGAGGCAGGTGATGTCGATGGGTCGCTTGCGTCGGGCGAGCCAGGCAAGTTGAAACGCCGCGTTGTTGCGCTTCGCTGCCGATTGCGTTGCATCGTCCAATAGTGCCCGGCTGGCCACCGCACGGAACGACTCTTCCTCGCGCGGCGGAAGCGTCACCGGCACCGAGCGCACCGCGAATCGGTCCACGGCGAAGCGCTCGGTCGCTGTCCAGGCTGCGGCCATGCCGGCTGCGATGCGGTCCCGCAACACGACCCGGTTGGTGGGGTCGCCGTCGTTGTACTTCCCGGCCGTGACGTTGCCGCCGCAACCGTTGAAGTAGACCTGGAAGACGCCAGTCGCGTCGTGCCGCCTCTGGCGGGCGAGTCCGCAGAAGTCGGCGCTGACGCGCCCCTCGCCATAGTGGCTCATCGGGTGCGTCGCGTAGTACGAGAGGGCGGCCCGTGGCGTATCGCCGTCCCAGAAACTCAGCGTGCGCAACCACGGGTCGATTAGCCCCACCGGCTCGGCCCGCGCCGCGGCACTCTTGGTCGTACTCGTGCGCGTGAACTTCACCTTACCGTCCGGCCCGAGGACGCGACGGTTCGATGCCACATCCGTCACCTTCGCCTTGCCGAAGCCGGCGTGCGTCCAACGTTTGGCGTCCGGCAACGATTTCGACAGAGCGCCGGCGACGTTCTTGACCGCCCTGTCGTAGAAATCGAGGTCGAGCGAATTCGGCGCACCGGCCTTGGCGATCAGGCGCTGAGCTTCGATGTCGACGAGCGGCGCGTCGTGCGGATGGACGCAATGGACGGCGACGCACTCGGGCGTCGTGTGGGCCGCCTCGGCAAGTGCGTCGCGCATGCGCCAATAGGCCTCGTTGCGCATCTCGCACCAATCGAGCGCGCAAAGAACGACCGGCTGGCCCGCTCCAAGGAGTACGACGCCAAGTGCCAACAACGGATCGTCGACTCCGCGCACCGGCTCGATCCAGCCACCGCACAGCGGGTGGCCGAGCGGCGGTGTCACGTCGGCCCGAAACGTCGCGATGTGCAGCGCCGCCATTGCGTCTCCTTCGCCGGGGCGATAGGTTCACCTGCGGACGCGCCCATTGAGGGATCCGCCATGACACCGACACTCGACCGTCGCGCCTGGCTCACCACCGCCGCGACCGCAGCCGTCGCCACTGGTTCGCTGGCCATGGCCGACGACGAGCCGTTCATCTATTGCTTAAATACTTCGACGATCCGCGGCCAGAAAAAGTCACTCCCAGAAGAATTCGAGATCGCCGCCAAGGCGGGCTACCGCGCCATCGAACCGTGGGTCGATAGGATCGCCGCATACGTTCGGGGCGGTGGGTCGCTCCGAGACCTGGCTAAGCGCGCCGGCGATCTGAATCTACGCGTGGCCGACGCCATCGGTTTCGTCCAATGGATCGTGGACGACGACGCCACGCGGCGCAAGGCGCTGGAGGAGGCAAAGCGCGTCATGGGCATGTTACAGGTACTCGACTGCCCGCACCTGGCCGCCCCGCCGGTGGGGGCGACGGAGCAGCCGGACCTGAACCTCCAGCGGGCCGCAGAGCGCTATGCCGTACTCGTGACGCTCGGCGAATCCATGGGCGTCACGCCGATGGTCGAACATTGGGGCCACTCGAAGTGCGTCTGCCGTCTTGGTGAGGCGGTGCACGTCGCGATGGAGTGCGGCCACCCGAAAGCATGCGTCTTGCCGGACGTGTTTCACCTGTTCAAGAGCGGCTCCGACTTCCAGGGCGTCAAGCTCCTCGGCAATTCGGCGTTTCCGATCTTCCACGTCAACGACTACCCGAAGGTACGAGACCGCTCGGCCATCAAAGACAGGGAGCGCGTCTTCCCCGGAGATGGCGTGGCCCCGCTGGGGGAACTGTTCGCAACGCTACGGGCGATGGAATGGCGCGGGATCGTGTCGCTGGAACTGTTCAACGAGGACTACTACAAGCGCGACGCCACTGAAGTCGCGTCCACCGGCCTGGCGAAACTCAAGGCGGCCGCACGACCCGGATAGCGATCTGTCGCGGAAGCGTCCGACCGATCAACCCTTGAGTGCCTGTCGCACTCGTTCAACGAGTGGCGTGTCCGCACTACCGGAGCCGCGGAACTGCACCATCGACGCCGCCAACACGTAGTTCCGCCACGGTTCGCCGATGCGCGGTAGGTCTTCTAACACTGCCGAACTGAACTTGTAATCGTGCGAATCGGTACCTTTGAAGAACACCAGACGCCGGGCCGCGTCCGTCATCGCTCGCGGGTCGTTGCCGCCGACCGTCAGGTACGCGAACGCCTTCTTCGCTGCTTCCTGTTTGTCGCGGCTTGCCGTCCCGAACAGGTCGTCCACGCCGCCTTGCGATTCGCCGGCTAACTCGTCGATGCGAGTATCTCCGACCTTTCCGCGGTCCTTGATCGCGTCGCGGAACATCGTCGCGAACGACGCATTCTGCAACAGCAACCAACGTCGCATTGCATCGTCGGTCGTGGCTCCATAAGCGTAGTGCAGCGCATTGGCTGTCGTCATTGCGTGTAGCGCCACGATGCCGGGCTGTCGCAGCAGCAGTTCGCCGGCCGCAAGGAACATCGCATCCCATGCCGCACGAGGTGCAGCCGACGCCATCCGCAGGGCTGCGTCCTCCGCCGAGTCGTTGCGCAATGTGGCGAGGAGTTCGCGCACGTCGTCTGCTCCGCCGCGCTGTGGAACGGAAAGAGCGAGTTCCCGGTTGCGGCGTCCGGGTCGGTCGGCAGGGGCGTCGCGCGTCGCCGGGCTATCGCCCTCGTGCTTGAGGAGAGCGTACGCCAACGAACGCAGGACGGGTTCGGCATGTTGCCAGCCGATCGTCTGTAGCGCGCGAAACGCTCCGGCAACGTAGATCGCCTTGTGACCGATATCGCGAAAGTCGCGTGCCCCGTACTTGACGAACAGCTCGAATGCTTGCTGCGGCGTCAGCGCCCGCGCAACGGCCGCAGCGGCGGTGTCGGCCCGCGGTTCGTCCCACGCGTCCATCGCGGCGGTGAATTCGGCGACGGCCTTGGACGGAGACGGCACCCGGCCCTCGTCCACGGGTTTCATCGCCCAGCCGCTTTCCTTGGCGTTCGTCGCCTGGGCCGACTTGAAGTTATCGAGCGCCCAGAAGAGCGGCAGCCAGCGCTCCGAATCCGGAGCGGCGAGACTGGCTAAGTGCGCCGAGTTAACCACCAGAACCGCGTGAAACTTGAAGCCGACGTTCGGCCTCGGACGGATGTTTCGTACTCCAGCGAGCAGCAATCCCGTCAACACCTCGCGGTAGCTCAACCCGTTGCGGATGTGCGATCCGACTTCTTCCAGGAGCCGATCCCGTGGAGTGTTTTCGATCAGACGAACGAGTGGTTCGGTGTCGGGCGCGAGGCGAACCCGGCTGGGGTCCGGTTTGGCCTCATCGGCACGCACCAACGGTAAACGGTCGAGTCCTATCAGGACACCGCCGAGAGAGGCGGCTTGAAGGAACTGCCGGCGCGGCAATCGCTCGAACATTATCGGCCCTCCCCCGACGCGATTTCAGGACGACCGGATTCGGCGTCATTGTAGCCCGTTTGGCGCGAGCGAGGGACCGATGACAAATGTTGCCAGCGAAGACCCCTTGACAATTCTCTCTCTGCGGTGCAAAGTAGCCGCAGCCAACACGGGAGCTAACTATGCGCCTGTCCGACGCCCTGGGTCAAATCGCCCACATCCACGAGCAACTCGCCAAAGCCGAAGTCTACGGCGGGTTCCATCCGGTCGGCGTAGCGTTGTCTGGAGCTGTCGGTCTGGCGTCGGCCGTCGCTCAACCGTGGTTCGTGCCCGCCGACGACCCAGCGGCATTTGTGCGACACTGGCTGGCGACGGCGGCCATTGCTGGCATCACCGGCGTCGCCGTCCCACTGCGGTCGTACGTTTGGACCGACGACGAGTATGCCCGACGGCGTAGTCTTCGCGTCGCGGGGCAGTTCGTGCCGTGCATCGCCGCGGGTCTCGCCACCACTGCGGGATTGGCCCGGGCCGGACTCGTGGACCTCTTGCCGGGGCTGTGGGCCATGCTGTTCGCCCTCGGCGTCTTTGCCGCGCGGCCATACCTGCCACAGGCAACAGGCTGGGTCGGTGTCTTTTTTCTGACGGCCGGAGCCGCCCTGCTCGCCCGACCGTTCGACGAACTCGCGCCGGCGGGTTGGGCCGTCGGCGCAACGTTCGCAGCCGGGCAATTCGCCACCGCTATCGTCCTGCATCGCAACAGGGAGCGTGATGTCGATGCTTAACGAGAATCCGACCACTGACCAGGGCCGCTACGCCTACGAGGGCCTCGACCGCGTGCTGCACGAAAAGGCCCGCCTCGGCATCATGACCTCGTTGGTCACGCGGCCAGCCGGGCTGTCGTTCAACGAGTTGAAGCGCCTCTGTGCGTTAACGGATGGAAATCTGAACCGGCACCTCGACGTACTTGCCAAAGGCTCGCTCGTCGAGGTCATCAAAGGTTACGAGGGCCGTCGGCCGCATACGCATTGCCGGTTATCGGCTCAGGGGCGGCGGCGGTTTCTGGAGTACTTGGCCGAGTTGGAACAGGTACTACGCGATGCCCAGGCCGATGCCGCACCGTCTCGCGGCTACTCTTCCGGGTTCGCACCAGCGTAATTGCCGGCACGAGTCGATGCGCGAGGGAATGCCGTACCACCGCCGACTCTGCAATCGAGAGGGCTTTGCCATGCGTGTAATCCGGGCTGATGCCCTCGGCATGTGCTTCGGCGTCCGCGACGCACTCGCCGCGATGGACGCTGTGGCGTTGCCTAAGGATGCGACTGTCCACGGCGAACTCGTCCATAATGAAGAGGTCACGCGCCGCCTCGCCGCCCGCGGCTTTGCTACACAGTTGGAAAGTGACCGCGGCCGCATTCCGCTGACGACGCACGTCGTCATCACTGCTCATGGCGTTAGCCATCGCGAACGTGCCCGCCTCGAAGTCGCAGGCAAAACGCTGGTCGACACGACCTGTCCGCTCGTCACTCGCGTCCACGATGCGGCGCAGTCGCTCCAGCGCGACGGCTACTTCGTCCTGGTCGTCGGCAAACCGGGCCACGTCGAGGTCGAAGGCATCGTCGGTGATCTGGATCGCTTCGAAGTCGTGACGAACGCAAGCGCCGCCCGGCATTACGCCGTCGGGAAGCTCGGCGTAGTCAGCCAAAGTACGACCATGCCGGACGAGTTCGAGCGTGTCGTCACTGCGATTCGGGCGGCCAACCCAGACGTATCGGTCAGAGTGATCGACACGATTTGCAGACCGACACGCGAGCGGCAGGAAGCAGTGGGCGACTTGCTCGATCGGGTCGAAGCCCTGGTCGTGGTCGGCGGCCGAAACTCGAACAACACTCGGCAACTCGTCCGACTGGCCGAGGAACGCGGTAAGCCGGCAGCACATGTCCAAGGGGCCGACGACCTCGACGCGGCGTGGTTCGGCCGATTTCGCGTCGTCGGTCTCACGGCGGGCACGTCCACACTCGATTCTGCCGTCGATTCGGTCGAACGGGCACTGCGGCAACTGGGTGTATCGGCCTGACAAACTGTACTGACGGGCGAAGCGATGCGGCGTCGGACGGTTGTCTCCGTCGCCGCGAAAAGGCGACGGGTCGCTGCCAGAAAACGCCCCATTCTCCCGGTCGCACGTCCCCGCGGCGGCTACAGTTGCATGCCGCCCAGGAGAATGCTGCCATGCCACGCCGCACGCTGCTACTATTCGCAATCGCCGCGCTGTGCGCTACCCGCGCCCAGGCCCAGTACGTCGGTCCGTTTGTCGGGCCGGGGTTCGGGGTCGGTGTCGGAGTTGGTACCGGGGTGGGTTTCGGCTACTACCCCCGCTCCATCTACGGTGGGTTCGGCTACTTTCCAAGTCAGTACAACGGCTTCTATACCAACGGCTTTAGCGCCTATGGTCCCCCCGTGCCAACCTACGGCATCGTGCCGGGAACGTTCGGCGCGAGCGACTACCGGCTCAACAACAACATCAACATCCAGAACGGCGCGTCGGTCGGGCTCGGGGGTTCCGGCGCGGGCGGGGCCGGTCCACGACGCCGGCATTGGCTGGGCGGAGGTGCGGATACCTCTGCACTTCAGGCCAACCAGAGTTCGGGCTTCATTGAGGTACGACTGCCATTGCCGGACGCTGAGGTGTTTTTCGAGAATCAACCTGTGGCTGCAGCAGGCGTCGTGAGGCGCATCACGTCGCCACCGATCGCACCGGGAGTCGCGCACTTCTATACGATCCGCGCCCGCTGGAAGCGCGATGGCGAGGTGACGGAGCGGTCGCAAGCGGTGAGCGTCCGCGCAGGGCAACTCACGGTCGTCGATTTCACGATCCTCGACCGTCCGCGGATGCCGGCGCTGCCGGACGGAAAGCCGGAGTAAGTACCCGGTTCGCGACACTTCGCAGAAGCGTGCACGCGCTCGCACGCTTCTGCGAAGTGTCGCGTACCGGTGTCAGTTAGGCCGCGCCAACACGCGCGTTGCTTCTTCGTTGACGATGGGCGCGTTCAGACCGTCGGCGTTGACCTCGACACGCACGCGGCCGTCGCCGGGTTGATCGCCTTCGACTTCGATCGCGTATTGCACCGTCTGGCCGGCCTCAACGCGTTCCAACGGTGCGAACACCACACTGTCGGCGACCGCTCGACCCAATGTGGCCCCGGTCGCATTCAGCAGCTTAAGGTGCGGAGGCAGCGCCTTGGCCGACAGCTTTACCTGCCGGGCAGCCACTGTACCGGCGTTCGTCACACGCACAGTGTACGTCAGCTTACCGTGCGATTCGAGAGAGTCCTTTGACTCCGTCAAAACGACGCGGAGCGCCGCCTGGCCGGTCAGTTCGACGGTCGTGTCGGCCTTCGCTTCGGGAACTCGCTCGGCCGATGCGGTCGCGGTCAAGACCGCTCGCTTCGATGACGCGCTGCCCGCGGCCGCAAGTTGAAGCACCCTGACTTCGCGCGGTTGCATCAGCGGTAACTCCCACACAACCGTGTCGCCGACTGAGCGACCGCCTTCGGATGCTCCGCGGGCCGCCAGTTCGCGAGGCAACTTCACCGTGACTCGTACGTGCTCGGCCACGGCGTCGCCCGCGTTCGTCACGCGCACTTGCCATGTAGCCTCCTGGTCGAGTAACTGCGATGCCGGCCCCGCGATCGCGACGTTCAACGCACGTTTTGCAATCGCCACCGTCGGCGATGACTCTGCCCGCAAGCCGCCATCGGCAGTCGCCGTCACGCGCACAGTCGCCATCCCGGCCGATTTTGGCGTCAAGACGAGCGGGATCGCGACAGAGCGACCCGTGTCGAGCGGGCCGAGATTTACCGCGAGCCGGTTCACCTTCGATTCGTGTTCCAATGTTGGGTCGAACTCCGCAAGGATACTGACGTTCGACGCGGCACCGTTACCGGAATTGGTCGCAACGACCTCGAACGTCAACGGCTCGCCCGTCGCGCCGGTACGCGGCCCGTTGACGCGGAGTTGTAACCCCGGCACGGCGACGCGCAGGGTAGACCTCCCTTCGACCTGGATGCCATCTGTCGTGCGCGCGGTAGCCGTCACCGTAGCGACGCCGGAGCGCGGGGCACGGAATGTCGCGGCGATCGTTTCCTTACCGGAGGGCGCTACGGCCGGAAGTTGCCAGACGAGTGCTCCGCCCTCGTCGCGACTCGGCCGATCGGCTCGCGCGAACAGAAGCCCCTCCGGCAACGGCATGCGAACTGTTACGGGTGGTGTCGGAACCGAACCGCTGTTGGAGACCGTCAACGTCACGACCGCGTCCTGCCCGACGGCGGCGGTCGGCGGCGCGTCTACCGTCAGCGACAAGGCAGGCGACTGCCATTCGAGAGTGGTCTCGCCGCGGCCGACAACGATGCCGGGACCGTTCGGAGCCGCCGGATCGGGCCGCAGAACTTCGATGGCGATGCGGTTCGCACCCGGTTTCGCTCCGAGCGAGGCGAGCGTCACTTTGGCCTCGCCACCCTTGTCGCTCGCAACCTCGGCTTCCTGAGCCTTGGTCGGCAGCAGTTGTGCTGGCGGTCCATCGACCAGACGGTAGCGGACACGGTAGTTCGCGACCGGCGTGTTGTCGCTGGCGCGCCGCACCTGCGTAGCGAGTGTCGGCGTGGTGCCGTACGAACAGACTGCCGAGGGCGGGAAGCGGATGTCGGCGTCGCACCAATGGCGCGTGACGAAGACCTTATGCCGCGTCCAGCTCGCGACCTCGGGGGCGTACACCGTCAGGAAACTGTCGCCTTCGGTAGCCGATGTGATTACGCACCACGTTTGGCCGGCACACACCTCGGCATCCGTGCCGCGGAGTTTGTGGTCGCCGTAGTTCGTGTAGCTGACAGCGTACTTGTTATCGACCTTGTAGCCTCGACCCTGGAAGTAGCCCGACTCATCCACTTCGACGATATTGCCGGCACCTTCGAGCATCCACTCGACCCGCCGGTTGCGCCGCGGCCGCCCGTGTTCGTCCGTCACGGACGCTGTTACCAGAAACTGCGACTTGGTCGGCCCGGAGGATTCGAGCGGCGTGACTTCGAGGCAGACGGCGTGCGGGTCGAAGTTGGCGTAATAGCCGAACCCGGGCGGTTTGGCGTGAGTACGAACGATGTCGCCGGTCGGTAGGTAGAACGGAAAGTAGCTGGGGTTCTGCGACAGCCCAAAGCAGCCCGCAAAGGCGAGCGGCAACAGGCACGCAAGTCGTCGCACGGTTTGCAGCACGGACGTACCCCTCCTACGAACCGAGGGGCTATAGCGAAGTGCGGATGTTTCGTGCAAGAGGGATTGCGAGCGGTCGCGCTACGCCGGCATTGCCTTGCCGCGCTCGGCGAGCAATTGCGACAATCGGTCGGCCCCGAGCCGCGGTTCGTCGAGCAAGAGTGGCCCCATCTCAGTGAAGATGAGTGTGGACAAGTCATCGCCCGTCCACCCCTGGGCAGCCAGTGCCGCTCGGATCTGTTCCAGACAACGGTCGCGCAGCTTGTCGGTCTGGCGCGATACGGTGCCTTCGTGCAGCCCGAGCAGGTTGGCCACCTCGCGCTGACTCATGCGGTAGCGCAACCGCAAACCGAGGATCAGCATCTCCGCGTCGGTCAGGCCCCCGAGGCTCTCGCGAGCAGCGACGCAAAACGCCTCGTGCCAGCGCGGGTCCTCGTGCGGCGGCAACGGCAGGGCGAAGTCCTCATCCGGTAGTCCGTGCGTGCCCGACGCCGACCGCAGCTTCGAAACGTGGGCGTTCTGAAAGACGCGGATGAGCCAGGGGACGAGCGGCCGCTGACCGTCGTAGCGTGCCAGGATCGGTTTGGCCGCCGACTCGGACACGAGCAATTGACTCCAGAACTCGGTGACCGCGCTCTCCTGCCGCTCGTCGTCGCGCGGATAAAGACGGGCAGCTCGAGCCCGCAGTGCATCGACGAGTAGGCAATCGCTGCGACCCGTGCGGGCGGCAAACAATAGCTCCCATGCACGGCCGTCGCGTTCCAAGCAGGCGGCGCAAAGGAACCAGTCGAGGCTATACAGTCCATCGAGGTAGGTGGCAAACGCCGCGTCGGGTACTTTGGCGCGGTAGAGCGCGTAGCAGCGCTCCAGATGCCGTCCAAACGCCGCCTCGTCAAGCACGATGGCCGGCATCTGCACTCGACAAAAGTGGTAAAGCAGCGCTTGACGGAGCGGGTCGGTCATGGCGTCAGCGCCGTGTGCCGCGTGCCGAGCGAAAGACCGCCATCCATCGCCACCTTGCACTCGGCACTCGGCACCTAGAACTATTCAGGTTTGGGGTACGAAAACGATCACCTCGATGCGAGCGGACGGGAGGCCCGACTCGAACACCGGCGGCGGATCGGTCCCCATGCCGACCGATTTCGCATCGCGCCAGCGCAGCAGGCTCACCTTGTGGATTTTGTAGTGTTCGCACAGGTACTCGCAGACCACTTCCGACTGTTTTTGCGTTAACGCCCGAGCCACCGCCGGATTCGGCTCGGTCTTCGCATCGGCGAACGCTGCGACGACCACGTCCGACCCCTTCTGCGAGAACTCGTTCACCCAGACGCCGATACCGTTCAACCGCTCCTTCCCCGCGTCCGTGAGTACGGCCCGGCCGGGGTCGAACAACTCCGCGGCCGGGACGACGTGTCGGTGCCGCTCGTGGGCAGGCCGGACGAGTAGCGCGTTCGCATCCTGCACGTAACCGCGGATGAGCGGCATCCGTTTGACCGCGTCGGCGTCCTGTTTGATTGCCTCGGCCGCCTGCTGACTCGACTGCATCATTAACTTGGCCTGATCGACCGCCGACACCAAGGCCGTGTACGCCCGGTCGTCTTTGAGCAGTTTGCCGAGCGTCCCTTGCCCTTCGCGGACATCGGCCAATACGTCCTTGGTCTGCCGCAACAAATCGGCCAGGTCGGGGGCACTATCGTTGGCGATCCGTGCTCCGTCGCTCGCCGGCCCGGCCTGTGGACTGCCTGGCGCGATCTCGACCACGCGGCTGCCGATCATGCCCTCGCTGACGATGGTTGCACGAGCGTCGGCGAAAACGAGCGGTTGGAACTTGCGGTCGAGTCGCAACCGGAGGACGAGAGGTGCCTCCGGCGCGCTGGCCGGCGGCAAGGTGACTTCGGACACAACACCCGCGTCGAGCCCGCGGACGCGCACCGGCGTCCCCACTGTGACTCCGGGCACACGGCTAAAACCGACTTCGAGCGTGAACGGCCGGCTCCAGAGCCGCTGTCGCTGCCCGACACCAAAGACGCCCAGGGCACCCAGACCGAGAGCCACGAGGACGACAGCACCCAGCACAGCCGCCTGACGTTGCGACAGCGAGCGGGACACAGCGCTAACCCCCCGACGAGCGACGCCGCATTATACCGGACGGCGTGCCCGTTCCAAATCGTCGAGCAGAAATTCGCTCCACGGCCGTCCGCAGCGGCACCGATTGTGCGTTGTGTATATGTTGCCGGCACCGCAGGTGCCCCATTTTCCCGGACCCGTCGTGGAGACCAGCTTATGAAGTCACTGACACTCGCCGCCGCAGCCCTCGTAACGCTCGCACTGGCGGAACCGGCACGGGCACAATACACCACCTACTATCATGGCAGTAACCCGTACGCCGGTGCCGCTGCCTATGGCTACCACGTCAATCCATACGCTGCGATGCATTACAGCCCACAGTACTACAGGTCGAATTATCCATCGAGCTTTGCGCCGAGCGTATACGGCTACAACCCGAACGTCTACGGTTACAACCCAAACGTCTACTTCTCTCCGGGCGCGTACAGACCCTATCAGTACCAGAACAGTTATTACACGCCCTATCCGTTCCGTACTTACACGTACACATATCGGTGGTAGCCGACTGTTAGGATAGCGTGGTGTTCGCGGCCGACCGGGAGCGTCGAGACGATCGCGGCGCACCCGGTCGGCCGCCGCCGCGACACACGCCGGGTCCCCACAGTCAGTCTGGCCGCCAGATCCGCGACAAACTGACTGCGGGGTAACACGACATCGCAACCAGCCGCGCGGGCCGCATGCAAGCCTGCAGCGTCGATGTGTGGGCCGTAGGCCACGACTCGCGGCCGACGATCCGTCGGCAGCAGCGTGATCGCGTCGCCGGACACAAATCCCGGATTCGCCAAGTCTACGATGACGCACGCCGGTCGGTCGGCGGCAATTTTCGTCGCCAAGTCGCTCGAAGACCGTGCCGTGACGCACTCCAAGCCAAGATCGTGCGCGACACCGGCAATGCGACTGGCAAAGATCAGGTCGTCGGACAGGTGAACGAGGTCGGCCACGTCAGATCGCCTCCGGGCCGCGCTCGCCCGTGCGGATGCGCAGGCAGTCTTCGAGGGGTAGGATGAAGATCTTGCCATCGCCGATGTGGCCTTCCGGCCCGGTACGGCCAGCCTGCACGATCGCGTTTACCGTTGGCTCGACGAAGTCCTCGTTGACTGCAATCTGAAGCTGCACTTTGCGGAGCAAGTTCACGGTCAGTTCGTGGCCGCGGTGGACCTCGGCATGGCCCTTCTGGCGGCCGAAGCCCTGGACGTCGACGATGGTCATACGAAAGACTTCGACCTTGCCGAGCGCCTCTTTGACGGCGTCGAGTTTGGCCGGCTGGATGACCGCCAGGATGAGCTTCATGCGGCTAATGTACCGCACGCGGGGCCGCACAGCCCTTCAGCTTGACGACGT
>CAZNSL010000016.1:0-5136 GCA_964574975.1 uncultured Alcaligenaceae bacterium
AGGAACCCGGCCGCCTGCGTGAAGCGTCCCTCGCCGATCGACGGTACCCGCTTGAGTTGCTCGCGCGCCGTGAACGGGCCGTGCTGCGCGCGGAATTCGACGATCTCGCGGGCCACGAGTTGGTTCAGCCCCGAGACGTGACGCAACAGGGGTGCGCTGGCCGTATCCAGGTCGACGCCAACGTGGTTGACGCACGACTCGATGACCTCCTCGAGGCACTCCTTGAGGTACTTCGGATGGACATCGTGCTGGTACAGTCCGACGCCGACGTGCTGCGGATCGATCTTGACCAACTCGCTCAAGGGGTCCTGCAAGCGCCGGCCGATGGACACGGTGCCGCGCGTCGTTGCGTCGAGTTCTGGAAACTCCTCCTTGCCGAGCGGGCTGGCCGAATAATCGCTGGCACCGGCCTCGTTGACGATGACGTAGGCCAAATCCTCGGGCACGTCGGGCAACGACTCCAGCGGCCGCTCCGGCAGAGCAGTCGTTTCGGAAACAGGCGGAATCTCGGCTGGCGGCATCGGCGATAACTCAACGGCCCGCGTTGCCGCTTGCGATGTATCGGAGGCAGGCGCATCCGGCGCGGGTTGTTCCTGTGGCGGCGTTTCGCTCACAGCCGCTGAAGGCGGTGCGTCACCCACAGGCACCACGGACGCCATTTCGGCAACTGCCTCGGTTGGCGAATCGAGAAGCGAGGGAGTACTGGCCTTGCCGGCGACTTTTACGCGGGGAATGGCATTGCGTGGCAGTGGTGGTGGTGTCTCGCCGCGGCGACGAGCCTCAAACTCGCCGATCAAGCCCGCGACGAACTCCTCGGTCTCGCGGCAGGCTGTGCCGTTGCCGATGGCAATCACGGTTGCTCGATGCCGGCGGATCAATTCCTCGAGCTTCCACTTCGCAGCGTCGATCCGGCGATTGCCGGTGTGTGGAAAGATGACGGCTTCCTCTAGTAGCTTGCCGGTCTCATCGAGAGCCGCGAGCTTGCAACCGGTGCGGAAGCCGGGGTCCACGGCGAGAACGCGCTTGCCGCGTAGAGGCGGCTGCAACAGCAGGCTCCGCAGGTTGCGGGCAAAAACGGCGACAGCATGATCCTGCGCCCGTTCCGTCAATTCGCGTCGGATTTCGCGTTCCAAGCTCGGCAGCAGCAGGCGAGATAGGGCATCCTCGACGACGGGCAACAGCAGCTCCCGATGCGGGTGGTCGGCCAGCGGAAGTGGCTCGAGCGCGACCCGGTTGACCAGGGCCAGGTCGTAATCGAGCTTCACCTTGAGGGCGTTTTCGCGCTCGCCGCGGTTGATCGCCAGAACCCGGTGCGGCGGGATGTGCCGAAGCGTCTCAGTGAACGCGAAGTAGTCCTTGAACTCCTGCCCCTTGCCCTCCGGCAGGGCCTCATTTTTGCTGGCGGCGATCTTGGCGGTATCCCAAAGGACCATGCGGGTGATCGCACGCACGTCGGCCGTTTCGGCGACTAACTCGGCCAAGATGTGTTTGACCCCGGTCAATACGTCGTCGACCGTCGTCAACTGTTTATCCGGGTCGATCATGCCTGGCAGAAGGTCGGCGAGGTTGGCGGCGACTGGGTCGCGCGTCCAGATCGCCTGGGCGAGAGGCTCGAGGCCGCGCTCGCGGGCTTCGGTCGCCAGGGTCCGTTTCTTCGGCTTGAAGGGTGCGTACAGGTCTTCGAGACGCTTCGGACTTTCCGCGGCCAGGATCGCGGCCCGGAGTTCGTCGGTGAGTCTGTCCTGGCTTTCGATACTTTTTAGGATCGTCTGCTTGCGATCGAAGAGGGACCGCAGGCTGGCCACGCGGTGCTGCACGCGGCGGATCACTTCCTCGTTCAGCCCGCCGGTGCGCTCCTTGCGGTAGCGAGTAATGAACGGGACAGTATTGCCGTCGTCCAGTAACTGCACGACGGCTTCAACCTGCAACTTGCGGATTTGCAAGTCCTGAGCGACGCGGGAGAAGTCCACGGGGGCGGCCGGGGCGGCCTGCGGTTGCGGAGTGTCCATAGCGCAACGGTCCTGGGACGGCTCGGGTCCTGTACCGCCGACGCGGCGGCCGGAGAATCGTGGGGGGAATTGTATGAGTCGGCCGCGCACCGGGGGAGGAAATGCACGCCGGCCTCCCTTTCCCGCCTGCCGCCGGGTATGGTACAACAGGGGTGCGGCGGACACCGCACCCTCCCGACACGGACCCGGCCATGGGCATCTACGACCGCGAGTACTACCGCGACGACGGCCACAGCTTCCTCGGCTCCATTGCGGGCCGGGGTCGGGTCTGCTTCGCGCTCATTGGCATCAACGTCGTTTGCTACATCGTGCAGATGGCCACGCGCGCGACGGTCGCCAGTCAGGTCGGAGTCGATATCGATATTCCGCGCGGCTTCCCGCACCACGTCCCCAACAGCGGATGGTTCACCGACTCGTTCGATTTCAAGCCGGACGCGATCCTGAACGGCCAACTCTGGCGACTGCTGACCTACGCGTTCCTGCACTCGACGAACGACGTATGGCACATCGTTTGGAACATGTTGATCCTGTGGTGGGCTGGTGGCGAGGTCGAGGGCATCTACGGCTCGCGCGAATTCCTCGCCTTCTACCTGGTCGGAGCGCTGGCTGGCGGCATCGGGCAAATGCTGGCGGTATTCGCCAAACTCGATGTTGGCACGTCGATGATCGGCGCGTCGGGTGCTGTAACGGCCGTACTCGTGCTGTTCGCACTCCACTACCCGACGCGCGTAATCTACATCATGCTGGTCATCCCATGCCCCGTCCTGCTCCTGGTGGCCCTAAACGTCTTGCGCGATGTTCTCGGCCTGGTCGGCGGGGCCGGCGGTGTCGCGTTCGCATGCCACCTGGGCGGCGCTGCGTTCGCCTGGGTCTACTTCCGGAAGCAAATCCGCATTACGAATTGGCTTCCGGACCTACGTGGATATTTGGCGTACCGCCGGCAGCCTCGCCTGCGGGTTTACCGCGGTGAACCGGACAGCGAGCACCACACGGCTCGCACGCCGCAAGTCGCCGACGAACACCTCGAGGCCGAACTCGACTCGGTGCTGGCCAAAGTCGCGCGCCACGGTAAGAGCAGCTTGACGGAACGCGAGCAGACCATCCTCCTGCGCGCCAGCGAGATTTACCGCAACCGCCGCAAGTGACGCGCTTTCGCGCAATCCCCCTCAATCCGCCGGCACCGCACGACCGATACCCACGGCATGGAAGCCAAGTTCTCTCGCCGGGGTGTCCTCCAGGCGGCGGCAGCCGTATCGGCATTGCCGCTGTTCGCCGGTCGCGCTGATGCCGCGCACCCGTCTCGTCGCGAACTCGGTTGGATTAGCGGAAAGCTCACCGGTGCGGAGGCCACGGTTGCTGCCATCCAGCAGCAGGGCGTCGGCGTCGTATTCGGCATCCCCGGTGCGCAAGAAAATGAACTGTGGGATGCCTTCAAGTCGCTGCGGCTGCCGTACTTGCTGGTGACGCACGAACAGTCGGCGGCGTACATGGCCGACGGATACGCTCGCGCCACGGGCTGCGTGGGCGTCCTCTGCACCGTGCCCGGCCCCGGCGTGACGAACGCCCTCTCGGGCCTCGGCGAAGCACTACTCGATTCAGTGCCACTCGTTGCCATCGTCGGCGACGTGGCCTGCGGGCCAAAGGCGAAGCCATTCCAGGTCCACTCGCTCGATCAGACCGCCTTGCTTAGGCCAGTGACGAAGGGCGTTTTCCCGGTACGCTGCGTCGGCGACATCCCGGCGGCCATCCAGCAAGCGTTCGCGCTGGCCCGTGCCGGCGAGCCGGGACCGACGGCTGTCGTCATCCCGTACAACCTGTTCATCGAGGTGGCCGAGTTCCGCGTGCCGCCACCACCCGCGCCGGCATTGACGTGGGACGCGGCGGCGGCCGAACATGCAATTTGTTTGCTCGCCGACCGACGCAAGCGCGTTGGCATCTATGTCGGCTTCGGTTGCATGGACTACGCGGCCGCGCTGTGTCAGGCTGCCGAGCTGTTGGAAGCCCCAGTGGCAACGAGTGTCTCCGGCAAGGGCGTATTTCCCGAGTCGCACCCGTTAGCCGTGGGCTGGGGATATGGGCCTCAAGGCACGCGCACTGCTGAGGACGTATTCCGCCACGTCGATTGCATCCTGGCCATCGGCGTGCGTTTCAGCGAGGTCGGCACCGGGTTCTTCTCCAATCCGCAACCGAAGACGCTCATCCAGGTCGACGCCAACCCCGACAACCTCGGCCGTGTCCTCCGAGCCGATGCCTGCGTTCCGGCCGACGCGGGACTGTTCCTACACGCGATCCTCTCCCGCGGCGACGCCCTGCGCCGGTCGCCCGATCCGGCGCTGCGAGCCGCCATCCGACGCATGAAATGCGACGATGCGGAACGCCTGGCCAAGACGTACAACCGCTGTGGCGTCGACCCGATGGCACTCATCCTGGGTCTGCGACGGGCGCTGCCAGACGACGGGCTGACCTACGTTGACGTGGCGCTCGCGGAACACATCGCCGCGGAGGGATATTGCGTCAACCGGCCACGAACGTACTTCAACCCGACCGACAACCAGGCAATGGGCTGGTCGGTGCCCGCGGCCATCGGCGGTCAACGGGCGTTCCCCGACCGGCCGACAGCAACGATCACGGGCGACGGTTGCTTCCTGATGACGGGGCAAGAAATCTCGACGGCCGCCCGCGAGTGTCTGCCGGTCAAGTTCTTCGTTCTCGACGACCACGCGTACCACTACATGCAGGTATTACAGGAGCAGGCGTACCTGCGGACGACGGCGACACACCTCGCCCGGATCGACTATGCGGCATTGGCGGCGGCCTACGGTGTTGCCTACCGCGAGATCGTGGCGAACGACCAGGTCGATGCCGTCGTCCGTTCGACCCTATGCCAACCGGGGCCGGTCCTTGTGCGCGTGGCTACCGACTACGGCGACAGGCGGATCCGCTGGATCGAGGCGGTGCGCGAGCGGTACATCGACCAGTTGTCGTTCGACCAAAAGGTGCGCTTCCTGGCCCGCGTCGGAAAGCGAGCGCTCGACGGCAAGCGCGAGGTCAACGACTAACGCGCCAGCGCTTTAGCCCGACGCGCCAGCCCGGGAGGACGGTAACGTCCCGCGCAGGCGCGGCCGGC
>CAZNSL010000016.1:5146-17036 GCA_964574975.1 uncultured Alcaligenaceae bacterium
TTCGACCAATCTCTGCGCTACCTGTCCCGCGTCGGGCTCAAGCGCTGGCACGGTCCGGTTCGGGCGTGTGTATACTCAACTACACCATAGCAACGCCCGCTCCGACCGGAGTCTGTGATGGCCCGACTCTCGTGGCCCGTTCTGTTTCTCGCCTTGCTCGCCGCCCTACCCACCATCGGCGGCCCGGCCGCACCGACCGCCGACGAGGTCCGCAAACTGCAAGCGCTCTACCGTGCCGAACGCGACAAGGCCATCGAGAGTGGCGCAACCAAGATCGTTGCCGAGTCGCCGACGAAACTCGCCGAATCCCTGGCTTCGCAAGCCGACGCCGCTCTCGACGCCGGGCGGTTCACGGAAGCGGCCCGCAAGTTCCACGATGCCCGTTGGCACCTACCCGGCCTGCCGCCGCACCTGCCGGCACACGTCGCACGCATCTTCGGCTCGACGCGGCTACGTCACAGCCAAGAGGTCAACGCCATCGCGTACAGCCCGGACGGGTCCACACTTGCGACAGCGTCGCGCGATGGTACTGTCCGCCTCTGGGACCTCGGAAACGGCCGCGAACTGCTCGCCTTCCGCGGACACGATGACTCGGTTCGGGCCGTCGCCTTTTCCCCCGACGGCAAACGCGTCGCCTCGGCGGCCGGGAACCAAATCCGCGTCTGGGACCCGAAGACGGGCACCGTCGTCCGGTCGCTCGACGGCCACGCCGAGTACGTCACCTGCCTCAGCTACTGCCCGGACGGCAAGACTCTCGCCAGCGGTTCGAACGACCGAACCGTGCGCGTCTGGGATGTCGAAGCCAGTCGAGAACGGTTCAACCTCGGTAAACAACAGTCGATGATCTACACGATCGCCTACAGTCCCAACGGACGGCTGCTGGCATCGGGTAACGGCGACGGGCTGATTTCCTTTTTCCACATCGGCACGGACAGCCAACGACACCTCGTGGATATCCCGAAGGTCAACGAGCGGGTGTACGCTCTAGCATTTTCGCCGGACGGCAAACAGGTCTTTTCCGGCGGCGACGGCGTCAACGTCCTGGCCCACCACGCACCCGGGCCCGACGGCGAGACGGCGGAGAACACTGCCAAACTGGCCGCGACCTACCGCGGGCACGCTAAGGCCGTCAATGCGATCGCCGTCGCCCCCGACGGCAAGACGTTCGCCACGGGAAGCCAGGACGAAACGGTTCGCGTGTGGGACGTGGTCGGCGGTGAAACGGTCCGTACCTTTTTCGGCCACGCCAGCAAGGTCAACGCCGTCGCTTTCGCGCCGGACAACCATACGGTCGCATCGGCTGGCCTCGACGGCGCGGTGCGGCTTTGGACGCTCGATCCGGTGACGCCGCAGGCGACACTCGTCGGACACGCCGGCGCGGTCTGGGCCTGCGCGACATCGTCGGACGGCCGACATATCGCTACGGGTGGGGCCGACCGGACGGCCCGCATCTGGGATGCGATCAAGGGCACTGAAGTCCACAAACTGCTCGGTCATAAGCAGGCAGTCACTACACTAGCGTACTCCCCAGACGGTAAGTCGCTCCTGACCGGAAGTGGCGATCGCATCGTCCGGCTCTGGGACACAGCGACCGGTCAAACCATCCGCGACTTCACCGGACACGACGCACCCGTCCTCGCCGTGGCGTTCCTGCCCGACGGCAAGCAGTTCGTGGCGGCCGCCGCCGACCGCACGGCCCGCGTGTGGGACATCGACAGTGGTCGGCAGGTGACGGTCCTTGCGGGGCATCCGTCGGCCGTGTGCGCCGTCGCCGTTCGTCCGGGCGGTACCGGAGTCGCCACCGGTGGAACGGACGGAACTGTGAAGATTTGGGACCTCCCCGGCGGAAAAGACGTGTCGTTCAAGGCCCACGAATCCGGTGGCGTTGCGGCGCTCGTCTTCACTCCGGACGGGCAGCGGCTAGCGACTTGCGGTGCGGATCGCCGCATCCGGCTGTGGAATTGCGAGGTTCGCCCGATCCGCGAGCCAGTCTCGCAACTCGCTGGCCACCAAGGGCCGCTCAGTACCCTGGCCGTCAGCCCGGACGGGCAGCACTTCGCGTCGGCCGGCAGCGACGCGATCATCAAGGTGTGGGACCGCCGCACGCTCCGCGAGGTCCGTGCCTACCGCGGACATACCGACTGGGTAACCAGCGTCGCGTTCACCGCCGATGGGCGGGCACTGGTGTCGGTCGGCGTCGATGGTAAAGTGATCGTCTGGGCATTCGGGGGCGACGAGTCGGATTCGGCACCGACCGGGCACCAGCGCCGCATTGAGGCGGTGGCCGGACTACCGGGTGGCCAAGTCGTCAGCGCGGCCGACGACCAGACGCTGCGGGTGTGGGACGCCGCCAAGGGAGCGGAGTTGCGCACGCTGGCCGGCATCACCGGCAAGTTTCTCACGATGGCAGCATCGGCTGACGGAAAGCTCGTCGCGGCCGCCGAGGCGAACCGCATTCACCTTTGGGATGTTGCGACTGGTCGCGAATTGGCGACTCAGAAACTCGCCGACAGTCCACTGCTGCTCGGCTTCGCGCCGGATGGGAAGTCGCTCAACGTCTGCACCCGCACGTCCACCGACGACGGTTCGCCGCACTCGGTCACGACCTACGACATCGCGACGCTCAAACCGGGAAGGACGTTTTCCGACTCCGGCCGGTCGGTTCGTTGCCTGACGCTCAGTGCCGACGGCGAGACCGTGGCTTTCGGGGCCAACGACGGGAGTGTCCGCGTCTGGAACTTGGCGAAGCAGGAACGCATCGGCAGCGACCGTCCGGCCCATGCGCAGGCGGTGCAAGACCTGGCGTTCACGCCAGACCGCAAACGGCTCATCACCATCGACCGCGAAGGCAACCTGAAGGTCTGGGCCACCGGTCAGCGCGACGCTGAGCGGACGTGGAAGGTAACGGGCGGGCCGTTACTGACGTTGGCTATCAGCCCTGACGGGACGCGCGTGGCAACACTTGCCGGCAACCGCGTCGAACTGTGGGACCTGGCGACGGGCCAATCGCTGCGGGCATGGGACGTGGCCGCCGGCGCACGAGCGATTGGCTTTGCCACCGATGGCCGACACGTCATCACCGGCAATGACGACGCCACGATCTACCTTCTCGCCGTCCCGTAGCGCATGGCGTCCGAGGCTGTTCCGTCTGCCGGACGGGGCCGACTCGGACATGGTACTCGTGACTTCCACGGAACCCTGGGTTGAGTCCGTCCGTCGAATGGGGCGGAGACTTCCGGCCCAATGCGAGGGTATTCAATGCGCGCATACGGATGGTGTCTGTTGGCCTTTGGCCTCGTTCTGACACCCAGCCTGCGAGCCGACGACGCACAGGTCGATCCGGCGAAAGTCGCCCTGAAGGCCCTCAACGATTTCATCGGGACGTGGAAAGGTACGGGTGGCCCCGACAAGCCGCGACCCGGCCCGCGCGACCCCGTCTGGAAGGAAACGATCAACTGGAGCTGGCGCTTCAAGGGCAAGGATGCTTGGCTGGTATTCGATGTCGAGGGTGGCAAGTACCTGACCGGCGGCGAGGTCCGCTACCTACCCAATAAAAAGGTCTACACGCTGACGGCAACCGACGCGCAAAAGCAGAATGTCGAATACGAGGGTAAGCTCGATGCCAAGGGCTACCTGACCTTCGAGCGCCTCGAAACGACGAGCGGCGAGGTGCAGCAACTCGTGATGAACTCAGCTGGCGACGGTGTGCGCTTCGTCTACCGCTATGCGACCAAACCGAAGGGCCGTACGGTCTTCACCAAGCTGTATCAGGTTGCCGCATCCAAGGAAGGGGAATCGCTCGGCAAGGTGGAGAAGAAGAATGAGTGTATCGTGACCGGCGGATTCGGGACAATCGCGGTATCGTACATGGGCGAGACATTTTACGTCTGCTGCACGGGATGCCGCGACGCCTTCAACGAAGCGCCAGCGAAGTTCGTGAAGGCGTTCAAGGAAAAGAAAGCGAAGAACCCGTAGCGTCGCTCCTACGGCCGGCCTCGGCTCTTTTCCTCGCGACGATTGCCGCGGCCACCGTCGTTGCGGCGCGAGTCGGTGGGAGGGTTACCGTAAGTCGACGATGGGGGTGTTGAAGCACCAGGAGCCGTGCCGCCGTTGGTGTTGTTGCCGTGGTCGCTACCTTTGTCGGTGCCCCGTTCACCACCCCGGCCGTAGCCGCGGAAGTTGCCGTTTTCGCCGCCCTTGCCGAAGCGCGGGAACCCGCCGCCGTTCTCGCCGCCCTTGCCGAAGCGGGGGAACCCGCCGCCGTTCTCGCCGCCCTTCCCCCAACGCGATGGGCCGCCGCGCTCGCCGCCCCGGTCTCCACCGTTCTCGCCGCTCCGTCCCCAACGCATCGAGCCACCGCGGTCACTCTCACCGTTCTCGCCGCTCCGTCCCCAACGCATCGAGCCACCGCGGTCACTCTCGCGGTCTCCGTTGCTACTGTCGCCACGGCCGAACCGGAAGCCGGAGCGGTCGCCGCCAGATGGTATGCCTGTGAAGCGCTGGTCGCCCGTCGAAGGCGTACTGGCGACGGCAGTACCGTTGGACCCCGTTGACTTGATGCTGTTGCGGACGTGGGCCATCAACTCGTCGATCGTCACGAAGTTGTCGCCGTTTCGGTCCATGCCACGAAAGTCGTCGATCGGACGGACGGCCTTCACCCATTCGTAGAGGCCAATCTGCCCGTCCTTGTCGGTGTCGATCTGTTCGAACCAGTTTGGGATATCCTTCGGCAGCTTGCCGGTGCGGAAGACGACGGCCCGCGCGTCCTCCTCCTGCTGCCTCGCTGCCTCCGGGGTCGTCGCGGGCGCACTCGGTGCCAGTGCGATCGCCGTCTTACCGTCGTGACTCTGGCTGACATCCGTCGTTGCAGCCGATTCGCTGGATTTCTGATTGAAGAACGACTTCGTGTAGCCCTTGTACTCTTGCAGGTCGAGCATTCCGTCTTTGTTCGTGTCGTACTGCTGAAAGCTGGGCTTGAGCCGCTCCGACATCTCGTTTTGGTCCATGTAGCCATCGCCGTTGCGGTCGCTGCGCCGGAATCGCTCGACGGCGAAATCGTCCTGCTGTTGCGGCGTCATGTTTCCGCCAAACCCCGAGCCACCGCCCTGCCCTCGGCCGCCGAATCCACCTGATCCGCCGCCCATCCTGGAACGCATCTGTTCGGCACCCTGCGTGAATTGGGCGCGGGTGATCTGACCGTTGGTGATGTCCATCTGCTTGGCGAACATGTCGAACATGAACTTTTGCCGCTCGTCGAGGGAGTCGCGGTGGATGACGTCCTTGCCGCCGGAAAGGCGGTCGAACATCTGGCTCGGGTCGCCGCCGAAGCGCCGCCGCCGTTCGCCACCTTCCCCGTCACTGGATTGACCCGGTTGCTGCCCGAACCGCATGCCACCTTTGAACTCCATCGACGGTTGTGAAGTCGGTGTGGCGGGAGGTTGCGTCGGGGCAGGGGAAGTCGCCCAGATGATGCCGATCAGGGAGAGCGGAGCAAGAAGCTTGAGACGGCGAACCATAGCGCGACTCCTGGTCTGACGCGAGCGGGCGCACTGTCCCCCTCCGGCTACGATGATTATGCACTACGCCCGATTAAGAACCCCTGAGAGGGCTTTACATTACCGATGTGCAATGCCTGCCAGGAGTTCGAGAACGACCGACGACACCGAATCTGTCGGGATGCGGAACGACCCGCCCGCGCAGGCTCCGAGACACTCGCAACGCAGATAGCGCCACGTTGCCCGGCCACCCACTTTGCCGTGCGTTACTTGCGCCCTTCGTAAACGACGCGACCGCCGACGACCGTCATCCGGACCGCCGTGTCTGCGATCCCGTCTCGCTCCTTCGGGTCGAGGATATCGCGCGACAGTACCACGAAGTCGGCGAACTTGCCGTTCGTCAGCGTACCCTTCTCGGCCTCCTCGTGCGCGGCCCAGGCGCTGCCGCTCGTGTAGCCGCGCAGGGCATCGACAACGCCGATCTTCTGCTCCGGGAACCAACCGCCAGGGTGCTTGCCGTCGAGCGTGCGGCGGTTGACCGCTGCGTCGATTCCTAGGAGGGGGCTCAGCGGTGCAACCGACCAGTCCGAGCCATACGCCAGTGGAGCCTTGGCCGCCACGAGCGATGCGTACGCGTACGACGATGCACAGCGCTTCGTGCCGATGCGACCCTCGGCCCAGCGGCCGTCGTCGATGATGTGGTACGGTTGCATCGACGCAACGACGCCGAGTTGCGCGAAGCGTGGGTAGTCCTGCGGCCGCAAATGCTGGGCGTGTTCGATGCGGCAGCGGCGGTCGCGCGGGCCGTTGGCAGCGGCAACTTCAGCGTAGATGTCGAGCAGCACGGCGTTGGCTTCGTCGCCTATCGCGTGAACGGCCACCGAGAGGCCCACCTTGTCCGCCGCACCGATCCACTCGCGCAGCTTTTCGCGGGGCGTGACGTAGACGCCGGTACTGTTCGTCTCGTTCGCAAACGGCTCGAACATCTTCGCCGTGCTGGAGCCAAGCGAGCCATCGACGAAACCCTTGACGCCGCCGATGCGGATGTAGTCGTTCGGCGTAGCCGCTTTGGCTAATGCGGCAGCATCACGCCAAACGGCGAGCGGCCAGCGTAGCCCGACGCGGCAAGTTAATTTGCCGGAGGCCGCGAGTTGTCGGTACAGGTCGTAGAGCGTTTGCCGCGTCGCCGCGTCGCTACCGTCCATGTCCTGCACCGACGTGACGCCAACGGATTTCGCCTCGTCGAGTGCTGCCCGAATCGCTTCGGCGATTTCCGCGGCCGAAGACGCCGGAACGAGCCGGTCGACGACATCCATCGCGTTGTCGCGCAACACGCCGCTCGGCTGGCGCGAGCCGGGCTTGCGGTAGATGACGCCGCCCGGCGGGTCCGGCATGGCGGCGGTGATACCGGCCATCTGCATTGCGCGCGTGTTGACGACAGCCATGTGCCCATCGTAGCGGCGCAGGAACACCGGCCGGTCGGAGACGTACTTGTCGATGAGTTCCGCCGTCGGCAGTTGGCCCTTGAGGGCACGGTCGTGGTCCCACTCGCCGCCGAGCATCCATCGGTCGCGGGGCAGTTTGTGGTCGAATTCAACGAGCCGACGACCGAACTCGGCTTCGTCGGCCGCGTCCTTGAGTGCAACCTGACTGAGTCGCAGTCCGGAACCGAGCATGTGTGTGTGGCTGTCGTAGAACCCCGGCACGACGCGGCGACCACCGAGATCGACGACCTTGGCCGCGGCACCGGCCGCGGCCCGTACCTCGGCGTCCGTGCCGACGGCAACGATGCGACCGTTGGCCACGGCCACAGCCTGCACCTCCGGTCGGGCCGGGTCACCCGTCCAGACCTTGCCGTTGACGAACGCGGTTTCGGCGGGTCGGCCGTGGGCCATCCCAGCGAACGCGATTGCGACAATGAGTGTGCGGACCATCGGTCGTCCCCTTGGGGCGTCGAAGGCAGCGTACCGCGCGGCGGTCGTGCGACAAGCCACGGCGGCCGTTCATAGAATGACGGCGGCCCGTCCGGCGTCGTCGAGGTATCGTTGCATGTCCAACCTGCGTGGCCGGCTCGCCCGCGTGCTGGCCGTCGTGAGTCTGCTTTTGGTGGGCTGGGTTCTCGTCATGCCGCACCTCGGAACGAAAGCCGAACCGCCGCGCGATCCCAAACGGTCGCGCGATCAGTTCGCTGGCGACCGCGTCCCTCCACCGCCCGCCTCGTCCGTCGTTGTCAAATTCGATGGCGAACGGGCGATGGGTTACCTCCGCACGCTGTGTACCATCGGCCCGCGTATCAGCGGCAGCGAGGGCATGGCGAAACAGCGCGTCGTCCTCAAGGAACACTTCGAGCCACTCGGCGGCAAAGTCGAATTCCAGCGATTCACCGCAGCACAACGCTCGCAGTTCCGGCCGGTCGAACTGGCCAACGTCATCGTCACCTGGCACCCCGAACGCGAGCGCCGCGTCATCCTCTGTTGCCATTACGATACGCGGCCCCATGCGGACCAGGAACCGAATCGCTCCAAGTGGACCGAACCGTTCGTCAGCGCCAACGACGGCACGGCCGGCGTCGCTTGGCTCATGGAACTCGGCCACCACATGAAGGACATCCCGGCCACGGTCGGAGTCGATTTCGTGATCTTCGACGGCGAAGAGTACGTCTTCGACGAGGACCCCAAGTATCCGAAGGACAAGTACTTCCTGGGCTCCGACTACTTCGCCGCCGAGTACAAGCGCGTGCCACCCAAGCACCAGTACGTCGCCGCAGTGCTGCTCGACATGGCCGCGGGCCGAAACCCGTCGTTCCCGATCGAGCGGAATTCATTCTTCAAGGCGCAGACGCTGGCGAAACAAGTCTGGGCCATCGCCGCCGAACAAGGCATACGCTCGTTCAAACCCGAGATCGGATACGAGGTGAACGACGACCACCTGGCGCTCAACCGCGTCGGCATCCCAGCCATCGACATCATCGACTTCGACTACCCACACTGGCACCGCCTCAGCGACCGGCCTGAAAACTGCTCGGGTCAGACGATGGAGGAGGTGGCAAAGGTCCTCACCGTCTGGCTACAGCGCGTCCGCTGACTGCCCCGAGGGCGTGCCGTGACTTCCCTGTCCCCGCTGGTCGCTTGGCTGCTCGTCCTCGGCACCGCCGGCGTGGCCACGTTCTTCGCCGTGCAGCAGTTCCGGGTCCGCGCTACGCTGCCGACAAACCTCACGCCAGACGACGCAACGTACTTCCGCAACCAGTTCATCCGCCGTCTGATCGGCTGCGCCCTCCTCCTCGCCATCGCGACGATGATTGCCGGCGCATACGTCAGCGGCTTGGAGGCCCGCGCCGAACGATTCGGCGACGAGATGCAGGCGAAGGCGGACGCCGGAAACCGCGAGCCGACGCCCGAACAGCAGCAGTTCCGCCGGACCTACGCCGCCTTCTGGATTGCGGTCCTCTTGCTCCTATTCGCGGTACTTATGGTCGCGGCCATCGACCTGTACGCGATACGCCGTTACGGTGCCCGACACCTGAAACAGATCCGCGACGACCGCCGGGCAATGTTAGAGTCCGAATTGGCGAACTATCGCCGCGAGCGCACCCGCCGCAATGGTTCGGGCGGCCCGGGCGGTTGACTCGTGTCGAGTGGTGCGCTTCACGACTGCGTCGCGAGAGCGAGTTCCCGCGACGCGCCGCGAAACGGAGTACAAAACTACTCCGTACGAAACACGCCGTGGCAGTCAGTGCAGTTCTTTTCCAGCTTTCTGAGCGTCGCCCGTAATGCCTTGCCATCTTGCTTGGCGGCGCGGGCCTGCTTGGTGGCCTCCTCGGCCAGTTCTCCCATTTCCTTGGACCACTTCACCCACGCCGCCTTGGTTTTCTTTCCTTCATCGGCGGCCGGTGTCATCGCCTCGGTCGCCTGCGCCAACACGACCGTCCGCAATAGCAGAGGAACGAGTTCCTTGACCTCGGCGGCCGTGAACGGCGCGCTGCCGCGCTTGTTCCAGAACTTCGTGAGGTTCTTTTCGAGGGAGATGCCGCCCTTGTCGGCAGGTTTGAACTGCGACATCAACTCCTGCAAGTCGAACAGCTTGTTGACGTCCACCGGGTCGGTCTTGGCGGCCGGGTTCGAGGCGCTGCCCAGTTTGAGGTCGGCCGCGAGTTTTTTTGCCTCGTCGAATTTGTCGTCCTTGATGGCCTGGGCGACGGCCATTGCTCGGTCGCGCAGGCCAGCCATCGCAGCCGCCTTCGCCCCGCCCTTGGACATCTCGCCCTGAGCGTAGGCCACGACCATGAGGGCCGCCGCCTTCGCCTTCGAAACGGCTTTCTTGTCCGGTTTTCCTTTGCTCAGCGTATCGACGATCGTCTTCGCGTCGGACGCAACCAGGGCCGAGAATTCCGACTCCGACAGCACCGGATACCAGATGCCGCCCTTCGGGTCAGCAACCGCGGTACCGGCGATCAGCCCGACCAACAGTGCCGTCCCCAGTGCCCGGATGGTGTGTTTCATCATGCCCCGTCTCCTCGCTTGGTGATTCGCGTAGTCTCGTCTGCGGCCATGATAAGTCCGGAGAAACGCGATGCAAGGGTCGGCACGCTAAACGAGTTGCACTCGGACCTTTTCGGACTTATGGTTGCACAACCTCGCCGCGCGACGGTCGCGCCAGGGGCTGGTTTCACTGCGTCGGCCCATCCGTGATCATCCCCCCACCACCGTCCAGTTCGTGGCTATTCGTCCCGGCCGGGCCAATGCCGTCCGCCGCCCGCGAGTTCCTCGATGGTTTGGTCGCGGTCGGTCTGATCGACGGCGATGCAGTCGCCCCATTCGCCCACTCTCAGCGAGACCGCCTACGCGAATTGGCCAACCCGGATGCCCTCGACCGGGCTGTGGTCGCAGCCGGACTGGCGACCGATTACCAGATCCGCCGCGTCCGCGCTGGCACCACCCACGGGCTGGTCCTCGGCCCCTACCGCGTTCGCGAACGAATCGGCGGCGGCAGCGTTGGTGTCGTCTTTCTCGCGGAACATGCAGTCCTGCGCCGAAAGACCGCCATCAAGATCGTACCGGTCGATACCTCCTTCCCCGTGCCGATCCTCGAACGCTTTTACGACGAAATGCGCGTCCTCGCAGGGCTTCACCACCCACACATCGTCACCGCCTACGACGCCGGCCGATTGGCCGCGCCGACACCACAGCAGCCGACGTTGCACTACCTGGCGATGGAGTGGCTACCCGGTGGCGACCTCGAAGGTCTGGTCAACGACCGGGGACCCGTTTCGATTCCCGTTGCCTGTGAATGGGGCCGACAGGCCGCGGCAGGACTCCAGGCCGCCCACGACCACAATTTGATTCACCGCGACGTGAAACCCTCGAACATCCTTCTCGACGCCTCCGGTTGCGTCAAATTGGTCGATTTCGGCCTCGCCCGACAAGCGTTCAGCAACAAGACGACGCCGAACACACTCCTCGGCAGTGTCGAGTTTATGGCCCCCGAGCAGAGCATCGACCCAACAACGGTCGGCGCACAAGCCGACGTTTACGGTCTGGGGGCGACACTCTTCTGGCTCATGACGGGTCACACGCCGTTCCCGATCGAGTCGAGCGTCGCCAAGGCGGTCTATAACCTCCAATTTGCCACGCCCCGCCGGTTGAGCGAATTCCTACCGGATGTGCCACCTCGGCTCGATGGTCTCATCGATGCCATGCTCGCCCGCCAGCCTTCAGCCCGTCCTGCGACACCGGCGGCCGTCATGCCTTACCTGGCGCATTTCGCGTCGCGTTGATCCACCTATCGCTCTCCATCCACTTCGTTCAACTCTTCCAGTTTCGGCACCGCTCGGCACGAGATGTTGCTCTAGACACGCGAGCCGTTGGCGCGTATCTGGCCGCCTCTCACAGACGGTTGAATCGATGAGTCGGGGGAAGCGGTCGTGCCACCGACTGGGGCGGGGTAACTCGTCGCTGGGTCGGCGAAAGCTACGCGCTTGAGGGGGAAGGTGTGGCCACGACGAAACGATACTGCCTCCGGCGCGGCATGGGCCGCACGAACGGGGCAATCGTTTTTTCCGGCCTTTCCTTCCAGCGCAGTCGGTGCGACGGCCGATGAATGGGGTTGAGTCGGCCGGGCGACGTCCCGGCTACCACGGATGGGGGACGGGTAACAGCGCGTGAAGTTCCACGAGTCTCGTTCGCACGCGTCGCACCGAGCCGGGGGGCCGGGGCGGCGCAACGAGCCGAGTCCCGTGGAGCGGTACCCGGGGGTGGCAGTTCGCCGGTGCTGGCTTGCGGCACGGGCGGTTGCCAGGGTGCATGCGCGGCTGCGGCCCGACAGCAGGGAGGGTGCCCATGACGACGACGCACGTCGATGCCGACATTGCCCAGGTTTGGCAGTCGTACCGGGCG
>CAZNSL010000017.1:0-17016 GCA_964574975.1 uncultured Alcaligenaceae bacterium
GCCACGTCTCGGCCACCTGGGGCTGGCCCGTCTCGTCCGGCCAACCCGGCGTCGAGGATTTCGTGTCGGCCGACGAGTTGGAACCGCTGGGAGCCGAGGGGCAATACTCCGAGCGGTTGGTGCGGCTCGCGTCGCTGCCGACGTACTACCTCCGCCCGCCGGTGCCGCCGGTCCCGCGGCGCGCCGACTACGGCCTCGACGCGGCGGCGCACGTCTACCTCTGCCAGCAGAACTTGCGCAAGCTCCAGCCGGAGTTCGACGTCACGCTCGCTGGCATCCTGCAGGCCGACCCGGCCGGCGTCGTCGTCCTAATCGCCGACGAGCAGCAGCGGATCACGGAACTGCTGCGCGCCCGCCTCGCCGCCGCGGCCCCGGACGTAGCCGCCCGGGTGAAGATCGCGCCGCGTCGGGAGCGCGAGGCGTACCTGGGGCTGGTGGCGTGCGCCGACGTAGTCCTCGACCCCACCTGCTACGGCGGCGGAGCGAATACGGTGTACGATGCCGCGGCGGCCGGCGCGCCGACGCTGACGGTGCTGGGCCGGCTCCAGCGGACGCGCTGGGCGGCGGCGGTCAACGGCCGCCTCGGCGTCGCCGCGGAGTTGAACGCCGACGACGCGGATGATTACGTCCGCCGGGCTGTGCGCGTGGCGACCGACCGCGACCTGCGCTTGGACGTGGTGCGGCGGATTCGGGACGCAGCCGGCACGATCTTCGAGGACGCGGCGGCCGTGCGCGAGTTGCAGGCGTATTTTCTGGCGGCCGCGGCTTGAATGCGGGGCGGATGCTTCGACGCGCGTCGGCGTACTCCGGCCACCCACGGGGTCGCAGGGGTCGCGGCGGCTCCCAGTAACCCCCCTCATCGAATTTCCGTAGCGTAGGCACCGTCGTCCGCGGCTGGCATAGGCCAAGGCTGGCCCTCGACGGTACGCCGGAAACGCCCCCGGCCGACCGGTGGATCAGTCCGCTAGGTAGAGCATCGCGTCGTCGAACAGTCGCATCTGCGACCCGGCACTGCCGGCGGACGGCGCGTTGGTGTCTAACCGGCCAACCGGTAGAGGTAGCGTCAGGGCAGCATCAGAATCGGACACGTCTGGCCTACTGTCGCCGACAACGCATAGAAGGTTTGCGGCGCGCCCACTGAAGTGAGCGCGCCTAATGCCTTAGTTTTGTTTTCAAGACGTAAGAAGCTGTAACTTTAAGGGCATTTTGGCGCGTCGTTAGCTTGGTCGTAGGTTGTCGCCGGTTCGACAGCCGAGGTGTGTCATGGCCAAGCCCTTGTTGCCCGATGACCTATGGGCTCTGATTGAGCCGCTCCTGCCACCGCCCAGGCCGCGCCGCTTCGACCACCCCGGCCGCAGGCCCCTGGACGACCGCAAGGCGCTGACCGGCATCCTGTTCGTCCTCAAGACCGGCATCCCCTGGGCCGACCTGCCCGCCGAGATGGGCTGCGGCTGTGGCATGTCCTGCTGGCGGCGGCTGCGCGACTGGCAGGACGCCGGCGTCTGGGAGCGGCTGCACGCCGTGCTGTTAGCCAAGCTCCGGGCGGCCGGCAAGATCGACTGGTCGCGGGCCGCCGTCGACAGTTCGCACGCCCGGGCCTTCGGGGGCGTGGGCGAAAGTGGCCCCAGCCCCGTAGACCGCGGGCGGCCGGGCGTCAAGCACCACCTCGTGGTCGATGCCAACGGCGTCCCGCTGGTGGTCGATACCACGCCCGCCAACACCCCCGACGGGGCGGTGCTGGTGGACCTGGTGGACGACATCGGGCCGGTCGGCGGGGTGCCGGGCCGGCCGAAGTCCCGGCCGGAGGCGGTGTACGCCGACCGCGGGTACGACGCCGAGCCGCTGCGCGACGCGCTGCGGGGGCGGGGCATCGACCCGCACCTGGCGAAGCGTCGGACCGACCACGGCAGCGGCTTGGGCGTAGTGCGCTGGGTCGTGGAGCGGACCCTCGGCTGGCTGCACGGCTTCCGCAAGCTCCGGCTGGTAACCGAGCGCGACTGGCACATGCAGTATGCCTTCCTCGACCTCGCCGCCTGCGTCATTTGCTTCAGACTCCTAACGGCTTAAAGTTACAGCTTCTAAGGTGCTTCCGAGCATTAACAGCTCTGTTGAATCCTTGTTCACGCGGCGAGGATCATGACGTTGTGGGTTAACACGCGGAGTCGGCATTCCCGTTCGTGGGCCGCCGGCGAGCGCGACCGCAGGGCGTCGTCGAGGAGCCGCTTGTGCCGGCTGAACACGCTCTCGGCCTGGACCCGCTGACGGTACTTCCGCTTCGGGAACCGCCGCCGCATCAGCCGCCGGTACTTCGTCCGCGGCCACTTGCGACCGGCCCGCCGGCGGTTCAGGGGGATCGCCGTCGACCGAATGCCGGACTGCCGCCGGGCCATCTCGTGGTTGTGTTCGGCGTCGTAGCCCTTGTCCGCCAGCACCCGGACCCACCGGGCCAGGCCAACCGCCTGGTCGATCAGGTCGGCGAACAGCGGACTCTCGTTGGTCGGGCCGCGGCGGACTTCGGCGGCGGCGATGAGGTGGCTCTGGGTGTGGCTGGCGGTCGCCAGCAGCACGAACCCCTGGCTGCGGTAACGCTTGGGGCGGCGGCGGTCGTAGTGGCGGGAGGCGTGGCGGCTCTCCAGGCCGGTGGCATCGACGGCGAGTTCCGGCTTGGGGCCGATCAGGCCGCGCAGGCGGGCGCGGCGGAACGCCCGCCGCTGGAGTTGGCGGAAGCCCCCCTTTTGAGGAGCCGCTGCTCCGCCTTGCACAGCGTCGAGTAGTGCGGGACTTTGATCAGCCCCAGGTCCTGCCGCAACTCGGCGAAGTCGTCGAGGGTAGCGACGACCCCCCGGTAGTCGGTCTTGAGGAAGGTCTTGAGCGTCAGGATGGCGAACAGTTGCGCCTGGGTGTAGTCCTTGCGGCTGGTCGGGCAGGTGTAGTCCGGCAGCGCCGCGCGGGCCAGGGCGTACGCCTCGCGCACGACCTTCCGCGGCGACTTGGTCATCGGTCGGGTTATAGGATTGGTCCCCATGGCACATGGTTAGAGTGCCTCGACCCGAAACGGATTCAACAGAGCCAGCATTAACTTGAGGTGGCGCTCTTTCACGTGCTCGGCCGACACGCAGCCCTGAATCGTGCACCGTTTCGCGGAGCGCTTTGCAATCATTGCTTTCGAAGGTACTTGTATAACATACTTCCGAGGGGACTGCCAGCGGAGTACCAGGAGGGCAAAGAACCAAAGAACCGAAGAACCGCCGTCCGAGGGCCGGTTTCCGGCGTCTTGCCTCCCGAACAATCGAAAACAACCCGGGTTGCTAACCGTTGATCATCTCGCCGTCGAGTTCTCAGGGGGTCTTCATTTGGGCCAGAACGGTTGAGACAATTGTGAGCCGCGCCCGTGGCCGGCGGCTCTATTCCGGGTAGAGTTGCCCCCTCCCACCGAGGCGTCCGCATGGCCCGCGACCCGCTCGGCCCGATCCTGCGCCCCGCGCACGCCGTGGCAGCCGGCCCCGCGGCCGGCCGTTCGACGGCGGACCTCCTCGATTGCTTCGCCCGCCGCGGCGACGGGGCCACGTTCGCGGCGCTCCTTCAGCGGCACGGGCCGTTGGTCTGGGGCGTCTGCCGGCGGCGGCTGCGCGACCGCCACTTGGCGGAGGACGCCTTCCAGGCCACGTTCCTGATCCTCGCCCGCCGGGCCGCGACGATCCGCCGGCCCGAGTCGCTCGGCTGCTGGCTCTACAACGTCGCCCGCAGCGTGATGGCCCGCATGCGCGCCCCGGCCACGCTTCCCCAACCCGATTTGGAGGCCGCCGCGCCGTCACAGCTCGACACGCTGACGGTCCGGGAATGCCTGGCCGTCCTCGACGAGGAGTTGGGCCGGCTGCCGGAGCGGCTGCGGGCGCCGCTGGTACCCTGCTACCTCGACGGGCGGACGCGGGACGAGGCGGCCGCAGCGTTGGGCTGGTCGTTGGGCACGTTCAAGCGGCGGTTGGAGCAAGGGCGGGCAGCGCTCCGCTCCCGATTGGAACGGCGGGGTGTCGGTCTACCGGCGGTGCTGTTGCCGTCGGTGCTGGCGGAGTGCGGTCCGGGCGGGGCAGTGCCGGCCGGGTTTACCGCGGCGACTGTGCGGGCGGCGGCCGCCTACACGTCCGGTGCCCTGGCGGGTCCGGCGTGCACGGTCGCGAACGGGGTGGTGCGCGCCCTGGTGTGGGCCAAGCTGCGATCCGCGACGCTGCTGCTGGCCGGGCCGTTTATAGCGGCCTTGGCCGGTTGGGGTGCCTGGACGCAGGGAGCCGGTCAACTATCGCCCCCGGACGCCGACGCCAAGGCGCCCAAGGCGCTGGCGGCGGACGGCGGCCCGGCCCCGCCCCGGACCGACGCCCACGGCGATCCGCTGCCACCGGGTGCCTTCGCCCGGTTGGGAACCACCCGTTTCGTGGGCGACACGGTCGTGTTTTCGCCGGACGGCGCGACCTTGCTGACGCGCACGCGCCGCGCCGGACTTCGCCTCCTCGACGCGGACACGGGCCGCGAGTTGGCCGCCGTCGCGGACGTAAACTCGGGACGGCAGTCGGCCGGTCCCGTCGATATCGTCGGCGTGCTGCCGGACGGAAAGGCCGTCGTCGCCGTCGGCACCTTTCTCCCGCTCTCCCTCTGGGGCGTGAAGGCCGGGCGCCGCCTGCGCACGTTCGGCGACGCCGCGGGCGAGGCGCGGTTCACGGCCGCCGCAGTAACCGCGGACGGCCGGTGGCTGGCCGGCGGGCGGAGGGGCGGCCCGCTGTCCGTGTTCGACGCGGCCACCGGCCACGAGCGGTATCAGGCGGCACCGCTCGGCTCGGGCTCGTGGAAGACGGCGTTTTCGGCCGACGGCCGGACCCTGGTCGCCGCCGAAGTCGGCCGGCCGTCGCGCGTTCGGCTCCTCGACGGCGCGACCGGCGCGGAGCGCGAGCGGTTGCCGGACCCGGGCGATTACGTTCGCGGCCTGGCCCTGGCCCCGGGCGGCCGCCTGCTCGCCTGGTCGTTCACCAGTACCGTGACCGTCTGGGATATCGCAAACCGCAAAGTACTCTTCGATTGGCGCGCCCCGCGGAGGGGGCGGTGGGCCGGAGAATATGCCGAGGACGTGCTCACCTTCTCCCCGGACGGGACGATGCTGGCCGCGTCGGAAAACGGTGCCACCGTCATCTGGGACGTTGCGACGGGCAAGGAAATTCGCCGCTGGCCGGCGGAGCGATACCTCGCCAGCAACCACGCCCTCGCCTTCTCCCCGGACGGCCGGCGCTTGGCGGTGAGCGGCGAAGCGAACCGCATAACCGTGCTGGACGTGGCCACCGGGGCCCTGGTGGCGCCTCGGCACAATCACTCGAAGGAGATCCGCAGCCTGGCCGTCTCCCGAGACGGCCGGACAATCGCCACGGCCGGTGAAGACCCCGCCCTCCGCCTCTGGGACGCCGAGACGGGCCGCGAACTCCGGTGCCTTGTCAGCCCGTTCGACGACATACACGCCGTGGCGTATGCCCCCGACGGGCGCACGGTGGCCGGCGGCGGGTACAAGATCGCCGAGCCGGGGCCGCACGGCGGCGTCCGCTGGTGGGACGCGCGGACGGGGGCGGAAGTCGGGTCGGTCGCGCTCCCCGAAGAGGCGTTTCCACTGACGTTCCCCCCGGCGCGCGATGCCATCTTCATCAAGACCATGAAGGACAAGAATCACGTCCTCTGGGACCCCGCGGCCAAGCGCGAGCTTCATCGCTTCGGCGGCGGGGGCGACGGGGTCTTCGAAGGGGCGATGACGCCCGACGGCCGCCGGTTAGTTACCCACGACGCCGGGAATGCGGTCATCGTGTGGGACCGGGACGGCGACAAGGTGCGAACGATCGTCCCAGCGCCGACCGATCTGTTCGCCCGGATCGGGAGCCCCCTCGGTCCCCACGTGGCGATCTCGGCCGACGGCCGCACCGTGGCCGCGGCCTACGGGCGGGAGTGGATCGGCGTCTGGGAAGTCGCCAGCGGTTCACTGCGGCGGCAGTTCGTACCGGGCGAGATCGCCTCCCCGCTCGCGTTCTCGCCCGACGGCCGCACCCTGGCCTACGGTGCGCGGTCCAACGACGACCAGGACTCACTGGTCCTGTGGGACTTGGCCGCGGGCGTCGAGCGCGCCCGTTACGCCAGCCGTCACGGCTCCGTGCGGGCGATCGCCTTCGCACCGGACGGGCGGTTCGTCGTCTCCGGCGGTACCGACACGACCGCGCTAGTCTGGCCCGTGCCGCCGGCCGCCCTCCCGGCGGCCGTAAACCTCGACGCCTGCTGGGCCAACCTCGCCGGTGCCGACGCCGGCCGGGCGTACGCCGCCCACTGGCGCATGACAGCGGACCCGGCGCGGACGGTGCCGTTCCTGCGGGAGCGGCTGCGCCCGGCCGAACCGCTCACACAAGCCCTGCGGGATGAGGTGCGGCGGGCGGTCGCCGAACTCGGCAGCCCGAAATTCCCCGTGCGCCGGCAGGCGGCCCAACGGCTGCAAGAACTCGGCGAGCGGGCCGTGCCGCTACTCCGGGATGCGCTGGCGCAGAAACCGTCGGCCGAGGTGAAGCAGCAGCTCGGCCAGTTGCTCGGCCGGGCGGAAACACCGCCCACCGCGGGCGAGGACGTGCGGGCACAGCGGGCAGTCGAGGTCCTCGAGCGTGTCGGCACGCCGGACGCGCGCCGGCTACTCGAAGGGTTGGCTGGTGGCGCGCCCGAAGCCGGGCTGACGCGCGAGGCCCGTGCGTCGCTCAACCGACTGGCGAAGGCGCCGGCCAAGCCGTGAATCACCTGGCCGCGAGCTTACGCACTACGAGGAGCATGGCAAAGTTACCTTCGCCAAGATCAAGCCGGAACTGCGCATCGATTGCCGGATGTTTTGGGGGCCGATTCCCCGGAATTCTATCCGTGGTGGAAAAACCTCGACGGGTCCAACCGCTACGAGATTACCAGGGCCAACTGACCTTGGCGCGGTCTTGCGCACGGCCGTAGGGTAGTAGGCTAGTGGCGAACCCAACCTCGTTCACGGCTATCGCTTAGAACATGGGCAAGCGCAATTACGCCTACTTTCGCGATCCGAGTGGCCGCGCGGCAGGTCGAGAAGATGTACGACACGCGCCCACATTGTTGCTGCAAGGGCTGGGTGAACAGTCGTTTCTGAATAACGAAGGGGGCGTGTCCTGGCATGCCGGCTTTGCCGACACGCTGCACCACAAAGCCATGACCTCGTCAATCGTCCTTCAGGATCAGGATGGGGTCGAGTTGAGCGGGTACGACTCGGAGCGGCTAGTTTGGCGCGCCCTTGTTGACGTGGCCAAAGTGGCGCCCGGCAAGCCCATCCTCCCCGCTACCATGCTCGACGCCTTGGACAAGGTCGTCGGGGCGTTCGTCCGGCAGGTGCCGAACCCGTACATCCTTGTGACTTCGATCTCGGTCGATAAGTTGCCCAAACAGCAGATCACTGTTCAGAGCCATAAGATCGCGGCGTTGGAGCTTCGAGGTCCGTCCTTCCCGCTCCCCAAGGTCCTCACTGAGACTTGGAGGAAGTTCTATTTCGCGGACCACTTGAGCCGGAGCAAGTACCAAACGGTTAGTGTGTCTACGAGCGGCCGCACGCACTTCGAGGCGGCACACAGGGCGCTCAATGCAGTCAGCCTGCTCCGCGCGGCCTGGTCGCTGCCTGCGACGAGGGGGACCTTGTCGTTCAGCTTTGTCCCGGGGCGCCGGCCCATTGGCGTTATCCACGGCGGCCCGGTCCACACGCTTCATAACCCCGACGGCACGCTGTACGATGCCGAAGACGGCTATTGGTACGAGCCCGACTACCGCGAGGACCAAGACGTATTCAGGGGTGCGGCCAAGTGGCCGGCGCTAGAGAAGTTCCGGGGGCTCGCCTTTCGGACTATTCGGACTCAGCCGTACGGCCGTGACTTGGCCGACCTACTGATCCGCTACGTCAGCGCGTTGGACCAAGCCAACCCGAACGTCGCCTTCCTCCAGATGTGGTCAATCCTGGAAAAGATCACGGACACCGTCGGGTCCAACTACGACGAGACCATTGCCCGGGCCAAGAAGGTCTTCGTCGAGAAAGACCGGCCGCTGGTCAAGGAACTGCTCGGCGCGCTGCGGCACAACAGGAACCGCATGGTCCACGCGGGCCTCGGGCATGAGGACGCCCACATCGTCTACCTGCTGAAGCGGTTCGTTGACCCCCACCTCCTTCGTCTGGTACGGAACGACTACCGGGTGTCGAGCTTGAAGGAGTACGCTGAGTACCTGACCCTTCCGACGGACGACGCCGAGCTCAAGAAGCGGATCGCCCGGCTGTCGCGCCTCCTCCAGTACAACCGGAAGCAAACGAAGCCATGATCGCCGCCGGCCCGGGTTACGACTGGCAGTTCGCAGAGCCACACCTGAACTTGGTCTCAAGCGTCGAGTACCGGGGCTACCGCGTTCGCGCGGTGCGTCGGCAGTTGTTCTTTCGGCCGCCGGCCGAGACGTTTCACGAGTTCCTGCACCTTGTCATCGTCCTCAGCTTCGGCCAGGACTGGTGGAAGGAGCAGCGGTCGCTCCCCCAGGCGAAAAAGCACGTCGTCGTCCGCTGGTCTGAGGCCGTCCGGGCTTGGCTCGCGGCCCGCCAGACGGCGGAGAACCGGGTCGGCGACGGCACGTGGGCCGTCCCGATGAGCGGCCATGCGCAATCACTGTTTCAACTCGGCTTTGACTTGTTCGCGCTCCAACAGGTGGACCGCCTGCCGGACGACTTGAAGGACCGCCTTCGGGATTGGAATGAGTTCCAAGGTGTTCGCTATGAGATCGGCGTCGCGTCCATCTTCGCCCGGGCCGGCTTCGCGATCAAGTTCTGCGAGCCGGTGAACGGGGAGAAGATCTGCGAGTTCATTGCCCAGCACCGTTCGGGCCTGCGGGTGGCCGTCGAGGCGAAGAGCCGTCAGCGCCCGGGTGTCCTGCATCGGAAGGGTGAACAAGGGGACGAGTTCCGGGCGGATCTGAAGAAGCTCTATGGCAAGGCGCGGAAAAAGAAGCCGGAGCTGCCGTTCATCATCTTCCTGGACGCCAACCTTCCGCCGACGCCCGAGGTCCCCTGGGAGAAATCCCCGTGGCTTCACGATATCAAGCGGATGTTTGAGAGCTTCCCGGTCCCCTCTCGGGAACGGCCGGACCCTCACAACATGGTCGTTGTGACCAGCTACGGCCACTACTACTGCGGCGACGGTCCGTCGAAGATGCAGCCACCGTTGTACGTTTACTCGGAGCACCCCAAGTACCCGCAAACCCACCCGGCGGCGTGGGACGAGCTGCAAAGTGCCATCGAGCGGTACACACGAATTCCCACCGACCCATAATTGGCGGCCGGGCGTCAACCCGACCCGCACTTGTTCCGTTACAAGTCGTACGGGTTGGGCTATGCTGCGGGGCGAATGACAGCGAACTACATCCGGAATGCAATGTTCGATGCTCAGAGCACCTTCGCGCAGTGCCTCGCTGCTAACGACCGCCGACACGGGTCATTTGGTCGCCCCCTACAGAGAATCCGTCAATAACTCGATGTCGTGGCGCTGCGGCGGCCGCGGTGCCGCGCGGGCGAGACTGGCGAGCAACGCCGGCAGCGGGTTCGCGACCGACTTGCGCAGCCGGCCTCGATTCGCAATCGCCGAGTGGCACCGCGAACACTCGTGTGCCGCCGACGGCGTGAATGCCGCCTCGCCGACACCGAACTGCTGCTCACCGCATCGCGCACAGCCGAGCGACCGGACCCGCCCCTTGAGCGAAGGAAGAACGCTCTGCGCCATGAAGATTCGGACCGTGACCGGATCCAGCTCGAACCCGTCGATGACGACTCGGCCGTATGTCTCGTCATCCTCCTCGTCCGGTGCCTCCGATTCTTCGCGGAAGGCGTGGACGTGGATTCCTTCTTCTTCGGGCTGGCTTCCCGTCCACAAAAACGCGGGGTTCGATCCCCATATCTGTATCCCGCCCGGAAAGTCGCACTGACTGATGTCCAGCGCCTTCTCGGACGGTGTCGACACCTGGATGCCCGATCCGCAGGCGTTACGGACGCCGACGATCGGGTTCCCGATCCCGGCTTCGGTATCGCGGAAGTACTTGCCGCACCCCGCACAAAGGTGCCGCCTGTGGGGACGCACGCTGAAATAGTCGCGGTCCAAGTGCGGGTGTTGGCAATGGGAACACGTGACGTAGCTCATCGTGAAGCCGAACACCGAAGAGACCATGTAGTAGATCGCATCGACCTCCGACACGACGATGCCGCCCGCCGGCAGCCGGCGGCCCAGGATTCGGACTGCTCGGTAGGTGCTGTCGATGACCTTCTTCCCGCCGGGCACGAGGCGGGCGTGGACGTGGATGCCCCGGTCCATCGGCAGACGTGTGGTGTCGAAAACGGCCGGCACGGCACCCCACAGCGCGACCCCGCCTTCGTACCTGTCCAGGTCCAGCGAGAGGACATCTCCCGCGCGGATCGGCGGAATGTGGGCGGCACGGCACGTGGCGGCCGGCTGACCGGATTTGGCGGTTGCGTCGGCCCGGTGACGTACGCACCAATACCGCGTCTTCCCGTCCCTGCGCTTGCCGACGTCAACGATCTGGCACGGCTTAACCTGGTCGTCCCACTCGGGGCTAGCGTCCTGGACCGAGTCAAACAACGCCGGTTGCCGACGGCGGTTGCGGCCCGACGCCTGGCAGTTGGTTTTGGCCACCAAGGTTGAAACTCCTGTGTTGCGGGTACACCAGATGGCCGGCTCGGGCACGCCGGAAGCGTCGCTACGCGCACAGCCTGGCGGCTTCCTTCACCTTGGCCAGCCACGCCCGCAAGTCCTCCACCTGCTTGTCCGTGAGTTTCATGCCGAAACGGCCGACGACTGAGAACGGGGTGTCGCCCTTCCTGCCGAGGATGTCGCGCAAGGCGTCCAGCGTCTGCTTTCGTCCCTCGGCGATCTCGGCGGGCGTGGTCAGGGTGATCGGGTCCTTGCCCACGACGTAGTTCTTGATCCGCCGCGCGAACGCGCCGTGGTCGTCCAGCTCGTGCTGACGGCCGCTGGCGTCCACGATGACGTTGCCAGTGAGCTGCCCATCGTCGAGCTGCCGCAGCCGCAACTCGGGGAAGAGCTCGAACGCCTTGACCGCCGGGATCTTCTTCTCGATCTCGAAGCCGCCCATGACGAACTGGGTGGCGTCCGGGACCTTGCCCGAGACGACGAAGATGTGGTCGCCCTGCTTGAGTTGCTCGCGCACGTCCGGCCGGCACGCCCCGAGCGTCGGCCGCGGCCCCAGGTAGGGGTCCTTCACGTGCTTGCCCAACTGCGGGTCGTAGCCGGCCCGCGTGATGAAGATCTTCCCGACCATGTCACCTACCCCTCGCTTACGAATCCCCAGTTGAGCTTTTGTTTGAACGCGTTCCCCTGGTGCCGCTGGAGGATCTCGTCATGCTGTAGCCGGCCGACGACGATGCCTGGGCCGACCCCGATCGCCTCAGCGAACTCCTTGATGGACTCGTTCGTGTACGTCTGCCGCCGAATGAAGGCACCGAGTTCGGCCGGAGGAACGAGCGTGTCGGCCGCGAAACGGTTGGCCTCGGCCTCGGGCCGCTCCATCTCGGGATCGACCACCCGGTCGTTCAGATGCTCGGCCGCGTTGTCGACCACGAACGACTGCCTGTGCCGGTGGAGGAGGATGTGGGCGACCTCGTGGAAGAACGTGAACCATAGCTGGTCGTCCGTCTTGTACCGGAGTGTCAGGCCGATGAGGGCCCGCTTATCGCTCAGCCACCTCGCACAGCCGCTGATGCGGGTCTGCGGCAGCTCCGGGATCAGCACGACGGCGACACCCGCGGCCGCGCAGATCTCCTGGATCGGGTCCATGATCCGGTCGGCGGGCTCCCGCGTTAGCTGCCGCAGCACGTCCAGCGACGACCGCAGCCGATGCTCGTCGAAGTCGGCGAGCGCCAACCCCCTCGCAACGAGTTCGGCCTCGCGGACCCAGGCCGCGACCGACTCCTGCCGCGTGTGGAAGACGCGCGTTTGCCGGAACGCGACGCCCGAGGCGTCCCACACCGACCGCCAACTGTCCGGCGACGCCACGCCGAAGAATGAAAGGACCGACTCGGCGTCGGACGGCGCGGGCGGGAGCGAGAACCCCAGCCGCTTCATGTCTCTCAAGGGAAAACTCTTGGCCCATTCGGACCATTCCCGCGACTTGACCACCTGCCGGCCGCGCGCTTCGGCCTCGTCGTACCTTCGCTGTATGTTCAGCCACAGGTGGGCGGGCCGCTGGAACACCTTCTCGAACGCGAGGGCCGTCACCGGGGTGACGGGCGACTTCCCGTTGCAGATCTCGCTGATCGTCTTCGGCGTGAGCCCCGTCCGGCGGGACAGGTCGCGTTGCGACCACCCGTGGTGTTCCAGGTACTCAACGACCATCTCTCCCGGGTGCGGAGCCGGGAGCAGGTCCGAGATTGACTGATTGCTGCTAGCCATGTGTGTCCTCGATCGCCAACACGTCGATCGATGATATTGACTTCCACCGTTCTTTTTCGTCGTTACAATCGGGCGGCGGCCCCGTCCAAACCGGCTTGAACAGCAGGCGGTACGGATGTTCCAGGTCAACGGAGAAGAAACCGGCCAGGTTGCCGGTGAGCTCGTGGCAGCGTTCCGGCCCCCGGTTGGGTGGCCAGAAGTCGGCCAGCGACTCGGCGGCCGCCAGCGCGGCCAGACGCAACTCGATCTTCTTGGCCATGACCTTGCCGTACCGCCCGTGAAGGGTCCCGTCCTTGACGGCTCGGCGCAGCTTCTTGTCGCAGATTCCGATCTCCATGCTTACCCCTTCGGGTAACTCGCGGCTTAGCCACGATGTTACCCATAGGGTAACACATTTCGCGATTTCGTCAAGAGTCAGCTGCGGTGACGGCGAGGCCGTCGGCGCGATGCCGGCGGTCAACCGGCAGGGTTGCCGGCCGGCCGCTCCGCGGCGAGCGCGACCGAGGCAACCCTCGCCGCCCCTGCCCTCACAACCGGCTATTCCGTAGGTGCCGCAGGTTGAGCCACCACCGGGCCGCGAGGGCATTCGCGGCCAACCGGCTGCCGAGCGCCGGGCGGCAAATCACATCTATTTGCCGGTCGGAAAGAGCGCGCTTATCGACGGCATCGCCAGGGGCAAAGTCGCCGGCTTCCGTGACCGGGCGTTGGTCGGCGTCCTGGTGTACAGCTTTGGCCGTGTCGGGCGGTCGTCAGCATGGATGTCGGCGACTACTTCTGCCGAGGCAATGGTAGTGGTTCTGGCTGCGCGAAGAGGGTGGGAATCTGTACGAGTTCCCGGAGCACCGCGGCGCCGAGGCGTACCTCGACGCGTAGAGCCGTACTGCTAGCCTGGAGGGCATTGCCCGCACGCTCCTCTTCCGCAGCCTTCACCGGCGGAAGCAACTGACCGACTGGCGGGTTGACCGGCAGGACGTCTTGGCGATGGTGAGGCGGCGGGCCAAGCTCGCGGGCCTGCCGGCAGACATCTGCTGTTTCACGTTCCGGGCAGCCGGAATTACGGCCGACCTGCGCGACAGCGGTTTACTCGGACACGCCCAGCAGATCGCCGCCCACGAACCCCGACGGACGACCAAGCTGTGCGACCGAACGACGGACGAAATCAGCCTTGACGCGATTTAGCGTACGGCGATTTGAATGTAACCGGGTGTCCGCATCGGCTGTCCATTGCCCCGCGGCCGCGTTAGACTGTCGCCCGACCCGGGGAGGCACCCGACCTTGCTGGCCAACTACAAGCGTCTGCTCGACAAGTCGATCGCGGCGGCACTGGCGGCGATCGAGGTCTACAACAAGCCCCACTTCCGGTACCGGGAAGAGAGCTTTGTCGTCCTCCTCGTCAACGCCTGGGAACTGTTGTTGAAGGCGAAGCTCCTCAAGGACTGTTATTGTTTAGCGGGTCCTTGACGGCGTAGGCTTCGCTACCCACACTGCGGTTGGCTGGGATCGCCCGGTCCGCGAGGCTCGGATGGCCGCTCCGACCTACGACGAACTGCTGGCCCTGGTCGAATCGCTCCGCGCGACCGTCGCGCGCCTCGAAGCCGACAACGCCCGCCTGCGGGCCGAACTCGGCGCCGCCCGCCGGGCTGGCAAACGCCAAGCGGCCCCGTTTCGCAAGGGTCCGCCGAAGCCCGATCCGAAGCCGCCCGGCCGGAAATCGGGCGAGGCCCACGGCCGCCACGGTCACCGGCCGGCCCCGCCCTCCGACCAGGTCCAGGAGTGCTACGACGCCCCGCTGCCCGACGCCTGCCCGCACTGCCGCGGCGAACTCGCCGAAACCGAGGTCGTGCCGCAATACCAGACCGAGATTCCCCGCCGGCCGGTCGTGCGCCGCTTCGCCGTTCACGTCGGCCACTGCCGGGCGTGCGGGGCGCGGGTGCAAGGCCGGCACGACTTGCAGACCTCCGACGCGCTCGGGGCGGCAGCCAGCCAACTCGGGCCGGACGCGCAAGCCGCAACCGTGCATCTGAACAAGGTGGCCGGGCTGTCGCACGGCAAAGTCGCCGCGGCCTTCGCGGCGCTGTTCGGCATCGACTTGACGCGCGGGGCCAGTGCCCAGATCGGGTTGCGGGCGGCCGCCCGCCTGGCCCCGGCCCACGCCGAGATTGTGGCCGCGACGCGGTCGGCGGAGCGATTGGCCGTCGATGAGACCGGCTGGCACGTCGGGGGCACCCCGGCCTGGCTCCACGCCTGGGTCGGTGGCGGGGCAGCCCGATACGCCATCGACCCGAAGCGGAGTGCCGAGGTCCTGGAAGCGGCGATCGGCCGGGACTGGGCCGGGGTGCTGGTGCACGACGGGTTCGCCTCGTACGACCGCTTCACCGAGGCGGCGCATCAGCAGTGCTGCGCGCACGTGCTGCGCCGCGCCCGCGACCTGCTGTCGGTAGCGACGCGGGGCGCGGTGCGGTTCCCGCGGGCGGTGATCGACCTGTTCGGCGCGGCGGTCCGTCTGCGGAATCGGTTCCACCACGGCGCGGCGACCCGGGCCGATCTCGGGGCGGCCCGCGACGCGCTCGAGGACCAGTTGCTGACGCTGGTCGAGCGGTCGTCGGTGGTGCCGGCCTATGCGACCTTCGCGGAGCATCTGAGTCGGCACCTGGGGTGGTGGTTCACGTTCCTGAGCAACCCGGCGGTGCCGGCGACCAATTGGGAAGCCGAGCAGGCGATCCGTCCGGCGGTGGTGAACCGGAAGGTGTGGGGCGGCAACCGGACCTGGGCGGGGGCACGGGCGCAGGGCGTGTTGCTGTCGGTGTTCGAGACGTGTCGGCGGCAGGGTCGGTTGGCCCTCGACTTCGTCGGCCAGACGCTCCGTGCCTTCGGCAACCGCACCCTACCTACCCCCGTGCTGCTCGGAGCCCGCTAAACAAGTACCAAGGACTCGAGCAACCGGCTGTGCGCCCTGTACGCTTATCAGGGACGGCGGATCAAGCGGAACCGGGCGGGCAACCCGCTGACCATCGAGTTGTTCGGCTGCGCCCAGCGGGTCGGGCTGGACGCCACGGTGCGCGACAACCTGACATCGCTCGTCGAGATCCGCGACGCGGCCGTCCATTTCTTCAACGACGACCGGATCAGATACCTGGTGTTCACCCTCGGCGTTGCCGCCCTCCGCAACTTCCAGGGCCTCGCCGCGGACTGGTTTGGCCGCAGCCTGGCCGAGTACCAGTGGTACATTCTGCCGGTCGGATTCGCCCACTGCTTCCAGACGATCCGGCTGATCGACCTCGCCAAGACGCCCGACGTAGTCGCCAACCTCCTGCGGGCGGCGGCCGAGGCCCAGCGGCGGGCCGCCGGCGGCCGGTGCGCCTTCGCCAGCGCAGTCGCCGCCGCGTGAAAGTGGGCGAAAAAGTTCACCGAGGCGGCCGACCTAACCGTCAAGGTAGACCCGGCCGCTGCGGACGCGACCCCGGTCGTGACCGTGGTCAAGCGGAAGCTCGACCAGTACCCGCTCTCCTACACACAGCTCGTCGCCAAGGTTCGGGCGGAGGTGCGTGGTGCGAAGCCGCTTCAGATTAACGCCGTCATTAAGGGGCATAACATCAAGCGAAATCCCGCGTTCGCCGACTACAGCTTCCGGACGAAGTCGCAGGAGGAGGAGTACAGCCGCACCGGGAAGCTGCCGGCCGGCGCGACGAGCATCTACAACGAGGACGCGGTGCGTTTTGTCGTCCAACAGCTCCAAGGGGCGGCCGGCGCTTGACCGTGCCCGTGAGCACTCGGGGCCGACCGTGGCCGGATCGGTTCCCACGTGACAGGCGCTCAAGGCCGGCGTCGGCAATGCTGGCCGGCACCGCGAACATGACGTCGAGCGACACTGCAACCGAAATGTACGCGAGCGTTCCTCGGGCCACATGGTCGGTAAGGCCGACATTTTGACCTGATCAGGACTCGGAAGTGGTCAGCGCCATGCCGGTCGTGCCACCAAGTTCCCGCCGACGGCGACGCCGACATGCCAGCGCCCATGTCACTGGCATTCGGCCTTTGGCACGCGCAAGCTGTGGGTATTTGTCCGAGCGCCCCGTGAACAGATTCTGGGAGACTTCGCGCAGGCGATCAGTTAGGGTTCATGCGTCTCCGGTTGACGGACGATAGGCACAGACTTGGTCTTCTGGCGTGCGGTTCGTTCGCTGGGCAAGCGCGTCCAACTCGTCTGCCAGCCGGCGCACCGAACCACTCGCTCGCGCTTCCTCGACCAGCATCCGCTGCCGCAACCGCGCCCTGCCGAACGGCGGCCGGCGGCCCGACCGGCCGCTCCGGCCGACCCGGCCGCGCAGCCGCTCGAACAGCTCCCCGCCGACCTCGCATCGTTCGCGTCGACCGCGCCCGCCAGCCGGGCCTGGTTGTAGACCTCCGCGAGGGCCTCAAGCGTCACCCCGTACTCGGCGACCTCCGGGTCCCGACGCCGCTTCTCCATCGCCGCTTTCGGCGGGTCGGATGGAAT
>CAZNSL010000018.1:0-16547 GCA_964574975.1 uncultured Alcaligenaceae bacterium
CGGTACTCCGGCGGGACGCGAGCGCTCCCGGCCAGGTAATCGACGGCTTGGTCGCCCGCTCGGACGGTGCATTCGGCGATCTCACCGAGCCACGGCCGAGTGCCATCGAGTTCGTTCGCCAAGGTGACGTGGAGGAATTTGGACGTTTGCCATGCGGAGAGCGGGCGATCCGGCAGGACCGCCGACGCCGCCGTTCGTCCATCGACGACTAACTCGACCGTGCCCCCTCCGACGGTCAGTGTCACATCGTGCCAATCCGTGGTGGCGAAAACGCCCGGGGCGGTGAGGCCGGGCGATCCGTTCGGCTCCGTGCGGGGCGTCCGCAAGGCGACGATCAAATCCGGGCCCATCTGACCGATCAAGACGTTCCGCGGAGACCCGCTCCAGTCGGAATAGCTGAAGATCGGCCCGTCCGTGGCGAACGCCCGGACTCGCAACTTGATCTGAAAGGCATCGAGGCGGACGGCCGTCGCCGCCCACGGCGGCGACGAGTCGCCCGCGGCCTTACCCTCGGACGCGATACGGAGCGTGCCCTCCGAAGTCCACTGGGCACCGTTCACCACGCGTCGCGGGGGCTTCCAGTGGAACGGCTCGAGGGCGAGAATGACGTAGCCGATCACCATGAGGGCGACGAGGGCGTGGCCGATCCGTCCCGGAAAGAGGCGCTCGGCCGGCGGCGCGGTCGCGGTCATTCCCGAACCCTCACGGCGCGCCCGTCGTCCGCCCGGTCAGCCATCTCGGGCCAGTGTCTGAAGAACTCGGGCTTGTGGGTCGGCGCGGGCCGCATCGTCCGGTCGAAATTCCGTGTCCACGTCGCTCTGGAGCGCAGGGGAAGGCCAACTCGGTGCCGCCCCGCCGCGGACGACGTGTAGCCCGCAGGCCAGCGCCAGCCCGGCGATGCTGTACAAGTAGTACAAGATGTGGAGCGGCACGGCGAGGGCTGCGAACAGCGGGTGCCGAGCCCGCGCCAAGAAGGCGTAGAACCGCCAGTTGAGTACGACGATCCCTGCCAGCAGTCCCAGCGGGATGAGGACGAGTGCCTTGAAGTATACCGCCGCCAATCCAGTGACCGCCAGCACGACGAGTACCGCCGACAACCGCCAGGAGGTCGGGACGCGCCGTGCCAGCGACCAGCGATCGAGGGCGGCGATGCCGGCGATGGCAACGACCGGCAGGGCCAGCACCGCCTGTTGATACCAGATGGCGGCCAGGAGGGTCAGTAACAGGCCGCAGGCCAACAGAGCGCTGACCCGATGGGCCAAGCCGAGGTTCAGGTCGTTGGGCATTTTGCCTTCCCGCAGAATGAGCTGACTCCACGGCATGGCCCGGTCGCGGACATCGGTCCGCAACATCTTCCACAACGTCCAGCATTTGCGATGCGTGACGAGGATGTGCTTGTCGAGCCGCAGGCGGTGACCGGCCTTGTGCAGCCGCACTCCGAGTTCGATGTCCTCGATGCACGGGCGGCGGAAGTTCGGGTGAAATCCGCCGGCGGCCAGGAACACGTCGCGGCGGATCGCCCCGCACCCGGCCCAGAACGTGGTTGCCTCGGCGTACGCCTCCTGATGCACGAAGTGGTGCATCAGGTTGCGGTACTGAGACAGGATATTCTGGGCGTACGGCTGGGTGTCGTACGATCCGAAGACGGCGGTGAGGTCCGGGTCCTCGGCGAACGTCCGGACGACCCGGCTGAGCGTGTCCGGGTGGACGCACACGTCGGCGTCGAGGAACAGGAGGTATCGACCGCGGGCGACGCGCGCCCCGGCGTTGCGAGCGCCGGCCGGCCCGGATTGCGCGGGCAGAACGAGTACGCGAGCTTCGGCCGCGGGAATGTCGGCCGTCGTGTCGTCCGGCGAGGCGTCGTCGACGACGATGACTTCGAAGTCGCGGAATTCGGATCGCGCCAGGCTGTCCAGGCACTCGCGCAGATCCACTTTACAGGTCCGAGCGGGGATGACGACCGACAACCGCGGCGTCGGATCGAGAGCGTTGGTCATGGGTAGCCTCACTTTCAGCGATTGGGGCGACCGACGCCGCTTCGAGGAACCAGTTGGCCGCGTGGGTGGTGTTGGCCATCGGACTGGGCGTTGGGTTCTTCGCCGGCGCGCATGCGCGGCTCGACGACGTGCGGTTCGTCGAGCATCGGGACGACAACGGCGGCCGTCGGCAGTTCCTTCCCGGCCGGGGTACTCCGTCGGCCGACAGGCCGATTGGTCCGCGTCCGTCCGACCATCCAAACAGCGGCTACGGCCAGGGCTGCGGCGGCCAGGACGGCCGTCGGCAGCCAAGTCCGACTGAAGAGGGGGTGATCGATCGGCGAGGTCTGTTGCAAGACGCGGAGCCACGGCAGTTGCAGCCCCTCGCGGCCGATGCGGAGATACGACGCCGGCACCGTCTCGGTCGTGAGCCCGGCGACCCACGTCCCAAAGTCCGGAGCCAGACGCCAAGTGTCCACGTTCGGGTTGCAGTCGCGGGCCATGCACAGCACCCCAGTGTGCAAAACGGCGGGTACGGCGACGGCGGCGACGGCCCAGCGCGGCCAGGTGGCGAGGCGGTCGCAGGCGGCTAGGAACAGGAACGGCACGAGCGGCATCAGGTAGCGGAAGCCGGTGTTCCACTGCATCCTCGAGTACTGGTTCGCCGCGCATAGCAGGAGGAATAGGGCAACGAAGGTGACGACGAAAGCTCGCTCTAGCCGCGACAGGATCGGGCCGTTCCGCGCCGGCCAAAGGCCCAGGACCAACAACGGACCGAACGCCACCAGCCCGTAAGAAGGGTGCAAGAGGTTGAGTAGAAACGCCTCGACCGATGGCACCGCGAAGCCGCGCCAGCCTTCGTCGGTGTAGTTGACGGCCGGCATCCAGTACTGACCCGGACGGAACGGGTCGCCGTACATCGCCCACTGGCTGTACAGCAGGAAGCCGACGGCCGGGACAGCGCCCAGCACGAACGGCACGGCCGCTCGGACGGCCCGGCCGAGTCCATCCGTCGCCGCCCGATTCAGGACGGCGTAGCCGAACAGGCACGTCAACGACACGATGCCGCTGTAATCGCAGGCCAGGGCCAGGCCGGCGCAGAGGCCGGCGGCGGCAGTCCGCCAAGTGCCGACCGCACCGCCCCAGCCCGGCCAGAGCAGACCGAAGCTCGCGAACGTGAAGTACATGACGAAGACGTTCGGAGACAAGTGGGCGGAACGGAAGAACAGAGGCGTGCCGAATGCGAAGACCAAGGCCAGCCATACGGCCCGACTAGTGGAGACGCCGCGGCTTATCAGCAGGCGGTACACGGCCAGCACGCAGAGAGCCGACAACGGGGCCACCAGGAACACGGTCGTGACCAAGGTGGCCGCCCCGAACCGCAGGCTCAGGCCGCGCGCGCTAACTTCTTGGAAGAACTTCTGCCGCAGCGGCTTATCGACGCGGTAGCCGCCGGTCGGGGGCGGGCCAGTTGCGGTCCGGCGACCTTTCTCGTACGCCTCCAGGGCGTCGAGGGCCGGGTTGGCCAGGAACAACGGGACAGCGGCGATCACCGCCGTGGCCACGTTGTTGTTGATGTACGAGTGGCCGTCCGTGTGGACGAAGATGTCGGGGTGCAGCCCCTGATACTCGTCGACGCGGAAGGTACCGTCCTTCACCAGGGCGAAGGCTGGGTAGTGCTCGCGGACAACGTTTGTGGAGGCGAACAACGCAAACAGGACCCAGGCCGTCAGAAATAGCTGGACGGATGCGCGCGGGCGGGTCATTACAGGTCACCTTGTCGGGGCCGTTAGCGACGTTGCCGGTAGGGTTCGGGGTAGGGCGACGGGTCGGTGACGCGGTAGATGCGCAGAAGGCCGTCGTAGAGACGGTTGGGGCGAGCGGCGACCGGAAATTCCGTCTCGAACTCCCAAGACGCCGGGGGCGTTTCCCACACGGCTGCCCACCGCTCCACTTTCACCGTCCTGTGGAGGACGACGCGGTCGATGCCGTGTCGGCGCGTGAACTCGGCCATTCCGGCTGGGGTGAGGGCGGCGGCCGGCAGCTTGTCGCCGCGGATCACCGTCACCTGCCCGGTCGGGTCGAGCGTGCGGACGGAGAAGATGAAGGCACCATCGGCCAACCCGCAATACAGGATCCGCCGGGCCGAGTCGGCAACGACGTACTCGGCCGCCCGATCCGGGCCGGACATCGTATACGGCTGACCCGCCAAGGACGGTGCCAGGGCGAGCGTCGCAGCCACAATCGGGGCGACGGCCGCCCCGCGCAAGCCGGCGATGCGCCGCCCGACCGCGGCCAACCCGGCCATCCCCAGGACGACGAAGGCGGGAAACGCGAACAATGCATAGCGCGTGTCGAACCGGCCAATCAACAGGAGGAAGCCGATGGCGGCGAAGGACCAGGCGAGGTAGAGCAGTTCCGGCGAGCCACCGCCGCGACTGAGTTGCCGGGCCAAATACACGGCCGTGGCCGCCAAGATGACAGCCCCGGCCGCAGTGCCGAACTCCTGGTGGACACTGCGGAAGTAAAATGCGGCATTGTGGGGCACGATGTCGAACATTCCGTGGAGCGGCATCTCGTGGACGAACCCCTTGTAGGACGGCGGCTGGGGCACGGCCAAAAGCAGCAGCACGAGTCCCCCCACGAGGAAGGCCGCGACCCAGACGGGCGGCCGCACCAGCAACCACCCGCTCCGCGCCAGTCCGATCGCCACGAACGGGATCAAGCCGAGAAACACCGTGTGCTGTTTGGTCCAAACCGCCGCCCCGCCCAGCAGGCCGAAACCGATCGCCGACCCGAGCGTCATCCGCCGCGGTAGATCGCGGACGCAATACACGGCACCGAGCAGCAATAACAGCGCCGGGAACTCGAGCATGACGTCGTGGCCGACCTCGCTGGACATCGGCAGCGCGAGGAAGGCCACGGGGACTGCGGTGGCCAGCGCCACCGAGCCGTGGGTCGATTCGACCAGCCGAAACAGCAGCACGACGCACGCCCCGACCGCGATGGCGACGGCGAGTCGGGCGGCGAACAGGTTTACGCCCAAGACCGCAAACCACGCCGCCTCGTAGGCCGGGAACAGCGGCGGGTGGAACGGCATCGACAGCGCCGGCAGACGGTCGTAGTACTGCTCCGCGAACCGGATCGGGGACTGGAGTTTACCGGCCGCGATGTAGTCGTGGATCAGCGCTCCGTTCATGGCATGCCGACTCGCGTCCGAGTGGAGGGGGTTGCCGCTGTCCACGCCCCAAAGGCTCCACACCGCGAAGCCCAGGGCGAGGGCATACGGGATGACTCGCGCCCGGCCGCGCCGGACCGGGACGCGGTCTTCCGCCGCGTCACCGTCGACGGGCAAGCGGGCGCTCGCGCCCTTGGAACTGCGGCTGCGAACGAATCGGTCCCAGCACCCGACCGCCAGAAGGCCCGTCGTCAACCCGCCCAGGTCGGCCGTCCAGTCGAGCCACTCCGCCGTGCGACCGAACCACGGCTGCGTCAATTCGTCGACCGCTCCGAAGGCGGCTAACCCGATCAGCCACGGCGCGACGCGGTGGGGCTTCGCGGCCACGCGGCACAAGCCAAACGCCAGCACCGCCAACCCGAAATAGGCCAGGAAGTGAGCCGCACGATCGTTGTCCGAGAGTCGGATGGCCGTCGTGACCGTGTTGTGGTCGTCGGGCAGGTGTGTTCCAAGTACGAGTGCGAGCGTGTACACGGCCGTGACGGACGCTCGCCAGAATGGCGCGATCGCGACCGGATCGCGTTCATCCAAGCCAGATACGGCGGTGGTCATGATGTCATCGATGGTGGGGACAGGAGCGTTGGTTCCAACCGCGATCATGGCAACTGCCGCTCGGGGTGATTCGGGGACGAGCTACGAGTTTACGGTCGAGAACGTGGGGAGATAGATGATCGCGGCGTTGTAGACGATCCAGCCCAAGACGGCCGCCTGGAGGGGACGATCGTGCAGGACGAGTCGCGTCGGATCGTCTGCGGTCTCCACTGTCTGAACGAGGGCTAAGTATCGGAACAGGCCGTAGATCACGAACACCGTCCCGTAGATCAGGGCGTCCGACCGGAACCGGGCCACTGTCTCGGGGGCCACGGTGTACAGAAGGTAGCAGACGATGGTGACGCCGCCCAAGAGGGTATTCACCTGGTCCAGGAAGCGCAGGGAATAGCCCTCCAGGGCCGGACGGTGGTCGGCCGCGGCCCCAGCCAGTGTGACGAGTTCCTGACGCCGCTTGGCGAACGCAAGGAACAGGGCCAACAGGAACGTACACGCAATCAACCAGTGCGACGCCGCGACACCGACGGCGGCCGCCCCACAGGTGACGCGAAGGACGAACCCGGCGGCGATCACCATGCAGTCGATCAGCGGGACCCGCTTTAGCCCCACGCAATAGCCGAGCATCAGTCCGCCATACGTCAGCAACAGCGCCGCTGACGCTGGCCCGAGTTGCCGCACCACACCGGCGATCGACAGGCACAACCCGACGACCAAGGCCAAAGCCCACGAGACGGGCACGGCACCCGAAGCGATTGGCCGGCGGCGCTTCGTTGGATGGACCCGGTCGCGCGGCGCGTCGATGAGGTCATTCACCAAGTAGACGGCGCTGGCCGTCAGGCAGAATCCGGCGAACGCCAGCAGCGCCTGAGCGACGGCCGCCGGGTCGTTCAGCTTCTGGCCGAACAGCAGCGGAGCTAGCACGAAGGCGTTTTTCACCCACTGGTACGGCCGGAGTGTGGCCACGAGGAGGCTCGCGACGCCCCGACGGTGGCCCGCTTGCGCCCCGTACGGCAGGCCCACGGCCGCTAGTTCAGTCGTTGGCATGGGGGGACTCGATCGCGTTGCTCGGGGAGGGGCGGGCGAGGACTTCAAACCCCCGCCCGGTGACAGTCGGGCCGGCGATGATCCAGACAGGTCGGTCCGGGAACGCCGCCCGCAGTTGCGCGGCGGCGTCCGGTCCCGACTCCCAGGCGTACACCGGAGCGTCCGCAGTCAGGTCCACCGGGTTGTAGATCGCCGCGCAGGCGTAGTCCGTGTTGCGATCTCCCCGGACGAGTACCAGAGACCGGCCGAAGCGGTACTCGGCCGCCAATCGGCCGACGGCCGGACTCAGCCTGCGGTAGTTGTGGTACTTGTTCGCGGCCCGCCACGGGACGACGGATAGGGCACCCAGGATGCTGGCGAGAAGAACGAACAGGGCCATCCGACCGATCGGGATGCCGAGTCGAGTCGCCGCCGCCCCCGCCCCGACGGCGGTGAAGACGGCGAATGGGACGAGGCACTGGAACCAATAACGCGGCCCGAGGTCGGCCCCACTGTACCAGTAGACGATGGTCGAGAGGATCGTCAGAGCGGCCAGGGTCGCGAACGGCTGAACGGACACGATCCGCCGGCCCCAAACGGCGGCGACCACCAGCAACAGGAGCGACCCGCACGCCCATCCGAACAGTTCGATGTCGAGCAGATTGAGGTTGAGGTTAGCGTTGACGGCCGCCTCGAATGGGCTGTGCCCCGGAAAGACGTCGTTCCCCCAGCCGATGTTGCCTTTGTCCCGGCCGAAGCCGAGGGTGTTGCAACCAGGGTAGAAGGAGTGGTCGAAGTAGTGTTGAATCGGGTCCCGTAAAGGATGGCCGGTTAGCAGCCAGTTGTTGGCCAAAAACAGCCCAATGCCTGGTAGGACTCCGATGAAACCGATAGCCAGCGCGGCCGGGCGGAGTCGCCTTGCCCACGGCACCAAGGCCCAGAGGCCGCCGACCAGGCCGACTACCACGCCCTCAATGGGTCGGGTCAGAAAAAGGGCGCCGACTGCAAGCCCAGCGGCCCCGCCCCACAGCGGATTTCCCGCCCGAGCCCGATGGACGGCGAGCAGGGCCGTCAGGGCGCAGACGATCGAGAAGGGGTGTGACATCAGCGACGCCGAAACGTACAGGTAGGCCGGCGACAGCGCCATCAGGACGGCCACCAAGTTGGCGGCACCCTGCGAGAACCAGGAACGGACGAGGGCGTGGGCCAGCAGCACCCCAACGGCTCCCAGCGCCGGGTTGACGAGCCAGGCGACTCCGGTTTTCATCCCCAGCGCCAAGACCAAGGGCCAGCCGGGTGGAAAAATGCTGAACCACTTCTCCCCATCGTTCATGAGCAGGAACAGGTCGAACGGTTCGCGGGCCGGAGAGACGGGCAGGAAAGCCCGTCCGGAAGCATAGGTCCGCGCTTGGACGGCGTACGCGATGCTGTCGGGGATGTGCGGAATCCGTTCAAATACCAACCACGCCAGCGCGGCCGATCCGACGAAGACGACGCCGGCCGCCAACCACGGCACGGCGGACTTGCCTCGGCCAGGGCGGCCATCCCCGGCCGGGGTGAAGACATCGGCTGCCCAGGCGACCGCGGTCGGCGGCAGCGCCCGAACGAGCAGCGCCAAGTTGCCGAGGTTCGTCGTGTGGATCCACGCCGTTACCGCAATCTGCCCCAGGTAAGCGGCCGGCGAGCGCGCCAGGGCGGCCGACCCGAGCGTCGCGACGAGGATCAAGCCGACCAGTCGAGCCACACCCAACTGGTGGATGAGGCGAGCCGCTAGCGCCCGCCCGCCCCAGGCCACGACCAGGCTCTGGACGACGACGAAAGCCAAGGCGGCCGGTCGCTCCGCCAGCAGGGTCGCGGGCGCGCGGAAGCCGTAGTGCCACGCCCCGGGGTGGAGCAACTGCACGTATGCGACGTGCCCACCGACGGCGAGAGCGGCCCAGCCCAGTACCGCCCCCACGCCGCCACCGATCCGAGCGGAGGCCGGGGCGGCCTGGAGTTTAGTCGCGGCGAGGACAGTTGACATCGAGGATGGATCGGACAGGGAAGTGGTCCTAGGTCCGGGCCGGAGTTGTCATGCCCCGTCATAAACCGTGACTGACACCCGGAATGCGGCCGTGGCGTGGGTCGTGACTACTCGGCCCAATAACAAGGCACAGCGGGCCGAGTCAAACAGTGGCGACCACAGCGAAATTGTCGACTCGCCCGGTGGCCGAAAGCGTGGTGGCCGACTCGTCCAATGGAAGCCACGTCCGTGGCACCAAGGTGAACCACGTCAAAGCCAAGCCGTACCACACCAGCGTGGCATCGGAGTATCGCGCCGAGTGATTGGCCCGAAGTACGCAGAGTACGGCCAGCGCAAATGGTGCCGCAAGGGCGAAACCGAGTACCCAGCGGGCAAGCCATCCCTCTGGGTCTAGCGCCGCGAGCGGCAGGATCCACAACAGGAACCACGGCCACACATGGCCAACGCCGGAAAACACGATGGCAGCCATGACGGCCAGAACGGCTGTCCGGAAACCCGCTCCAGTTGGGCGACGAAAGTAATGGACGAGCGAGTAGGCAGCTGTGGCGGGAAACCAAGCGAACACAACGACCTTTAGCAACCACACTTTGATCCCCAACCGTGAGCCGATCTCATCGACGGCGTCGCTCGGGCGGAAGAAGTGCCAGTTGGCCATTGAGGCCGTCGCCTCGAAGAAGTCTGGAGAACGGAAAAAAAGCCCGAACACGGCGACCATCCCGCCAGCCACGACCGCCGTACGACGAACGACGGCCCCGAGGGTTTGACCGCCCGATCGCCAAGCGTGAGCGATGTCCAGCAGGACGAGTGGGGCCGTGACGTACTTGACCAGCACGGACGCCGCTAGCGCGACCGTGCCCCCCCACGGCCGGGCTGACTCGATCGCGTACAGCCACAGGAGTAGGAAGAAGACCAGTACGACGTCATTGTGGCCCTCCGCGACGGCCTGCATGACCCCCAAGGGCAGCCACCCGGCGACGGCAAGGCCGACGCACTGGTGCCATGGCGACCGGTCTCGCAGCAGCGCCCGAACCAAACTCAGCACTCCTACCCAGGCCGACACCAGGAGTGCTTTGAAGATCGCGCCGGCCACCAGCCCGTTCTCGCCGGCCAACCCCATGACCGCGCCGGAGATCAGAGCCCACAATGGCCCGTAGGTCATCCGCTGGCCGAAGTAGTCCAGGGGCAACCCCTCGGCGAACACCGGGGTCAGGTCGCTGTGGTACGGGTTTTGCCCGCCGGCCACCATCCGCCCCCAGCCGGCAGACAGCCAAAAATCTTGGACCATGGCCGGGGCCGCCGTGGCGGCGGCCAGCGTAAACGCGACGGCCCATCGGAACAGGACTGTCGGTGTCGCCGAGTCCAACTCCTGTCGCCGTCGTGCCAGCAGTCGGAGGAGCGACAGAAACGTCCCGGTAGCGACGACCAACGGGACGCCGCAGGCCAGCACGGCCGTTGCATTCCGGGCGAACAGGCCCGGCCCGTCCAACGTCCCGTCCATCCCCGTCAGCCCGCGAAACCAAAGCGCCTCCCTTGGCTCCGCCTTCCCGCCGAACGGGACCACTGGGGCGAGGCCGTAGGACGCGGCCGAATAAATCAGCAGCGCGGCAACTTGAATCCACCCGTAAAGTGCAATTCGCCGATTCAACACCGGCCTCAGCGGCGGGCCGGCGGCGTGTGTCTCGACCGCGGTCGATCGGATTTCTGTCAGGCCCTTGGTAACGTTGAGGGGCATTGTCGTTTCAGGTTTTGCAATACCGCTGGGTCGGATGCTAATCACATTTCTCTCGACAGCCCGCCCCAGGGACGACATGCAAGCATCGTCACCCAGTTTTCATTGCCGTCGCAAGTGCCGCGCGAAGGTTCGAGGCGACTTCGGCATACTTGAAGGAATCAGCCAGGTTCCTCGACTCGCCGGGGTCGGCTACGACATCGTAGAGTTCCTCTCGTCCGTCACCGTTGCGGATGTAGTGATGTCGTCCGGCCACGACCGATCTCATGGTCCCTTTGGCCGCCGGATAGCGGTTGGGGAGGTCGAGGCCCTCCGTCAGTTCTGAGAGGATCGCCCGATCGGTGCTACGCTGGGGATCGGGCCGATCCGCCCAAAACCGCGCGAGCGAAGAACCGGGGATTTGGTCGCCCGCATCGACCGCGAGCAGGTCCAGGATCGTGGCGGGAAGGTCCCGGAGACTGATCGGCTCACGGACGCGCCGGCCGGCGGAACCTCCGCGCGGGTCGCAGACGATGAGTGGGACGTGGAGCGATGGCAAGTAGAGACTATTTCCGTGGCCCCTCACCCCGTGTTCGCAAAACTCTTCCCCGTGGTCGCCGACAATGACGACGACGGTGTCTCGCAAGATCCCCTGGGCGTCGAGCCGCCCGAGCAGGTCGCCGACATGATGATCGACGTGGGCGAGCGCGCCATCGTAGGCGTCGAGTTCGGTGGCGAGTTCTTCGGGCGAAAGCCGACGGTCGTTCCCGGCCACGTTATGGTGTTGTTGGGGTTGGCTCCCCGGCGGGCGTTTCCGCCCAAACAGCCCGTCGAACGGGTGGGGGGGAAGGTACGGCATGTGGGCGTCGAAGTAGTTGAGAAACGCGAAGAACGGCGTTTGCCCGGCGGCCCCGACCCACCTCAAAAACGCGTCGTTGATCGCCGGCGCGTGCTTCCGGTTGACGACCTGATGATCCCCCGTGACCTTGCGATACATTTCGCCATCCACGGCCCACCGGGTCAAGGCCGGCGACAGGATCAGTTGGCCCACCGACGGGGTAAAGTCCTCGTAATGATGGAAACCTCGGTCGAGGCCGAACACTCGATTACCGTAGATGAGATTGCCGACGAACGCCGCAGTCGCGTACCCCTGCCGGCCAAGCACCTCGGCGAGGGTGGGGTCTCGCTGATCGAGCGGCGACCACCAGTCGGCGGACAACTCGTGCGGGTAGCGTCCGGTGAACATACTGGCGTGAGACGGCAGAGTCCACGGTGCCGTCGCAAGGGCGCGGTCGAAGCACACGCCCGCCTCCGCGATCCGGTCCAAATGGGGCGACGTCCGCCGGCCGTAGCCGTAGAGACTTAGGTTTTGTGCCCGAACCGTGTCGAGGACGATCAATAGCACGTTCGGCGCGGAGGCGGCCACCCGTCCGAGCGGCGGTCGCGCCCGCCGGTCCTCCCACTGCTTCCAGGCATGCGCGCCCAATACGAAACCGCCGACCGTCGCCGCCGACCCAACGAGCGCTTGACGGCGATCGACCGCGATCGGTCGTTCGGTGGCGTCCGGCTCTCGGTCGGGGTGTCGATCAGACTTCGGTCGGCCGATCGAACATAGGCGTCTCACAAACTCGCTCAGGAAGCCGTTTCGAGGCGAGGTCGCCAAGCGGGCCGCGGCAGCGCCCACGCCGAGTGCCAGTGTTAAGCGGGCAGCGGCGTGAAGAGAATCGAAGTTTAGGAGGACGCAGAGACTACCGAGGGACACCAAGCTGCCGACTAACGTCCGAATTCCCATCCCCCGCCCGAGGTAAGGAGTCATACAAGCGAGGAGCGACCCGATCACAGCAAATACGAGCGCGTCGCCTAACACCGTCAGCCAGACGATGTCGGCAGAGAAAGCGAAAAAAAGTTTGCCGCGATACCCGTGGAGAGCACCGACGGCGACTTCGCCGACACCGGTCAATACGCCGCACCAGAGTGCCAGCAGCAGAACTTCCGTAGTACGCAAGCGCGGTGGGACTGTCGAAGGCGTTCTCGGACTGGCCGCCTCACCCGGAAGTGTTGGTTCGCTGTACATAAGTCGCTTGCGCATCTTCGAGTGTAGTTCAGCCGATATACCCCAGACCACTCAGCCGATCGCGGACGATCACTTCTCCGCCCGACGAGACGACGGCGGCCTCATCCGGCCGGGCGATGTCCGCCAGCGACCGCCCCTGCATCGACCAACTCCCGGCCGCCGGACGAAGTGGTCGGAGCCGTCGTCCGTGCGACATCACTCACGGGCGGTGGCCCCGAGCAGGTTTGTTCCGGCTGCCAAATCCGTCAGACCTCCTGCCTCCCGTGTCCGTAGCCGTGGAGTCGACCACCCGGCCCCGCAGCGACAGTCGATGCCAGCCGTCAGCCACCCGCGACACCCCGTCACGGCCGCGGTCGTCCGGGCTGTGAACGGCGGTCGAAGCACCTGAAGCCGTTGGCGGAACTGATCCACGACGGCTTTTCGGTCGGGTCGATCGGCCTGGTTGTCTTGTTCCCGCGGGTCCGCCTGGAGGTCGTACAGGCCGCCGGGCAGGGTTTGGTGCTGGATGTAGTGCCAGTCGGGATCGATCAGCGACCGCATCCAGCCGTGACGAACCGGGAACTTTTCCATCACCCAATCGCGCTGCCCCAACTCCGACAGCAGGGGCCGACCCGGTGCCGATGTCGGCCCTTGCCACAACGACGCCAAGGACGGCCCCGGAAACGTCGTGTGGTCCGGTGCCGGCTGCAGGCTCAGGACGGTGGCGGGGATCGCCGCGTTGGTCACCGGTTCGGAAAACCTCTCGCCGGCTGGTACGCGGCCAGGGTACGACACGATCAGCGGCACGTGAATCTCTTCCCGGTAGAGCGAGTGGCCGTGCAGCAACATGCCGTGTTCGCCGAAGGCTTCGCCGTGGTCGGACGTGACGACGACCAGCGTGTCGTTACCGAGTCCTCGGTCCTCGAGGGCGGCGAGCAACTGCCCGAGATGGTGGTCGGCGAAGGCGATGGCCCCGTCATAGGCGTCGATCTCACTTTGGAGCTGCTGCGGCGTGAGCGGCGGGTCGTCTCGGCCGATCCGCCAGTTGATCGTGCCGCCCGGCGATGACCCAGGGGAAAAGCGACTGCGGAACGGTTCGGGCGGCCGATATGGATCGTGGACATCCATGTAGTTGATGAAGGCGAAAAACGGCCGGCCGCGATCGCGATCGATCCAACTTAGCACCGAGCGGTTCGTCTCGGGAGCCCGCTTGCGGGCGGGGATGTCGTCCCAGCCGAGCCGACGCAGGACGACGCTTTCGAAAACGCGACCGACGAACGTGCGCAGCACCCGATCTTCGGCCGAATGGAAGACGTCCTCGAACCGGCTGAACCCCCGGCCGAAACCCAGCTCGCGGGTGAACCAGAACGTATTTGCGGAGAAGCCGGCCGTGCGGTACCCCCGGGCCTGGAGGGCTTCGCCCAGCGTAGGGTACGGGCACGTCAGCATCGCCCGAGCCGCCGTCCACTCGACGCCATGTTCGTGGGGATAGCGGCCGGTGAGCATCGAAGCGTGCGACGGCAACGTGTACGGTGCTGTCGAAAACGCGCGTTCCAGAACAACCCCACTGCGGGCGAGGCGGTCGATGTTCGGGCTGGTCGGCCGGGCATACCCGTAGCACGTCAGGTGGTCGGCCCGCAGAGCGTCCACCACGACGACCAGCACGTTCGGCGATCCCGCGGCGGCAGCCGGCAGTCGTGCCACCGCAGCCCGCTCCTGAACCCACTGGGCAGCTTCCACGGCGAGAAATACTGTGGCGACCACCGCCAGCGGCGCGCGCCACCGCCGCCGCACGAACGCCAGGGTGGCCGCCTCGCGCCGCCGAATCCCGCGGACGAACACCGTCGCCAATCCGGCCGCCAAGATCAGGCACGCCACTGAGTGTACGTACTCGTACCCCGCCAGGGTCAACGTGACCGCGCCGGCCAAAAACGCGAACGCCCAGGCGGCCATTCGCACCGTCGGCCAGGTCGGGAACAGTTTCGCCGCGCCGGCGAACGCCAACCCGATGGCACCGAAGACGACAAGATCGACGGCGGGGGAAATCCACAGGATGCTCCACCAGACGCCCATCATGCGATTGAGGGCCGGCAACACCAAGAAGGTAGCACCCTCGACCAGCCCGGTGCCGACGCCGAACCAGAGGGCCAGCGCCAGGATGGTCGCGGCCGCCGGGCCGGAGCCACGGCCTTGGGTCGTCGGGAGGGCAGGAGCGGTTGGCATCATGGCAAATTGGAATCGAAAAGGAATTCGGTGCTACGCGATATACCCCAAACCACTCAGCCGATCGCGGACGATCGCTTCTCCGTCCGGCGAGACGATGGCGGCCTCGTCCGGACGGGCGATGTCCGCCAGCGACCGCCCTTGCATCGACGGCGGTACGTCGTACCCGCCCAACTCCAACAGCGTCGGGGCGACATCCAGCAGGCGGGCACCGTCGATCTCGCCAACCGCCGGCACGCCCGGGGCCGCCAGGATGAAAGCGCCGAACTGGGCGTGGTTGCAGTCGTCCGGGCCAGTGTCGTTCTCTTGAATGTGCAGCCCCGGATACCCCACGCCGCCGATCGACCGCCAGTACAGTCCGCCGAAGTGGACGATCAGGTCCGGGGCTACGTTCCGGACCGTCTTGTACACCTCTTCCGGCTTGAACACCAGCGTCCCCAGGGGCCGGCCGTGCTCGTCGGTTGTCGCCTCCAGCCGCGCCTTGATCTCGTCCCGGACCGTCTCGTAATCGGCCGCCTCAATGGTGCCGTGCGGCTCGCGGCCCTTCACGTTCATGAACACCCGGGCGTAATACCCGCCCTCGCTCCAGACCGTCGTCCGCGACCAATCGACATCGAGCTTGGCGAACGGCGTGACTTCCTTCGGGTAGTGGTGCAGTGCCAGCAGCCCCTCGCGGACCAGCCACTCGTTGACGCAGAAGCCGCCGTCCAGCCGCTGCGCTCCGTGGTCGGAACACACCAGCACCGCCGTCTCCTCGTCCAACAGTTCGAGCAGTTGACCGATCTCGTCGTCGAGGTACAGGTAGTAATCGCGGATGACGTTCCGGTACGGGCTGTCCGCCTCGTGCAAGACGTGCTCGGGGTCGTGGTGCTTCCAGAACCCATGGTGCAGCCGGTCCAGGCCGATCTCGACGAACTGGAAGTGGTCCCAGTCGGTGGTCTGCATCAGGTGCCGCACCACGGTGAAGTGCTTGCGGCTCATGGCGTAGATTTCGTCGCGCAGCCAGTCCTTGCGCGGCGTGCGGAACCCCTTTACGTCCACCGGATAGTCGCCGACGAGTTCGGCGATCGTGTCCTTCAGGGCGGCCGGGTGGGTGTACACGTCCTTGGTCGGGTCCGGCGTCAGGAAACATCCGACCGACGTGCCGTTGACCTTGCGCGGCGGGAACGCCGGCGGTACGGCGACGACGTTGGACCGCTTGCCCTCGCGGGCCACTTGGTCCCAGATCGCCAGCTCCTGGATCGACTTCGCGTTGACGACGCTCAGGCCGTCGTACGAGTGGTTGGTGCGGTTGCGGAAACCGTAGACGCCGAGCGACCCGGGGTCCTGGCTGGTGGACAGGCACATCCACGCCGGCACGGTGATCGGTGGGACGATGCTCTCCAGCCGGCCGTAGCAACCGGCCGCCATCAACCGCCGGACGTTGGTCAGGCGGTCGTCGCCCAACAGTAGCTCGGGGGCCGCACAGTCCAGGCCGATGACGAGGGTCTTCATCGTAGGAGACTTTCCCCTTCCATGGCCGGCCCTTTCGGCACGCCGAGGGCCGCCAGGATCGTTGGTGCCAGGTCGGTCAGGGCGGCCCCATCGCCGGCGAACGGACGGTTCATGAACAGCGTCCCCGGCACGGGGCGGAAGCTGACATGCGACTGGAAATCGGCGGGCGCGTTCTTCTTGCGCGGCGGTGCTGCCATCATGCGGGCGAGGCGTGGATCCTCATAGACGATGGGGCCTGCCCCTTCCGGCACCTTCACATA
>CAZNSL010000019.1:0-6763 GCA_964574975.1 uncultured Alcaligenaceae bacterium
CTTCACGAACACCACCGCGTCGGCGTCGGGAATCTCGTCGCGGAACGTCACGGTGCCAGTCGGGTAGTAACCGCCACCGCAGAACACAGTCGCGGTCAGCGTCACCGGCTGCCCAGCCTGGATCGCGCCCACGGAGGTCGTCAAACGCGTCCGCGTCATGACTCGTCCGCCCGCCACGGTAAGTGCAACGGGGTTCGAGGTCGACGAACCGATGGTCTGGTTCCCCTCGTAAGTGGCCTTCACCTGATACCCGCCGGCCGACAGATTATTGACCGTCAGCTTCGCCGTGCGGCCTATGACCTGGGCCGTACCGATGACGGTATTCCCGGAGCGGAACGTCACCGTCCCGGTGGTCGGAAGGTCCGTGCCGCCGACAGTTGCCGTGAACGTGACTGCCTGACCGAGCGGGGCGGTCGAAGCCGACGACGCGATGTTCGTGTTCGTCGACACCTGGTTAACGGTGACGCTTACTTGCGACGAGGTGAACTCCGTGCCGGAATTCGTGTACCGAGCCGTGAAAGTATGGACGCCCGGCCGGATCGTCGTCGAGGAGGTCCAAACGGCCTGCCCGTTTGGCCCGATGTCCGTTGAGCCGACTTGCGAGCCGCCGTCGAAGATGCGGAGGCGTCCGGTCGCCGCCGGCGCACCTTCCTGCGGCGTTACCTGGACACGAAGTGTCACGCCGGAGCCGTAGGCAACGTTCGTGGACGCCGCGCTGATGCCGAGACTGTACGAGGCGGGCGCCGGTGCCTCGCGGTCGGGGTCTTGCGGCGTACCGGTCAGAGCGTACAGTTGTGCACCCGACCCGCCGACCGTGACCTGGTCCACATTCTGGCTTGCGGTACTGCGCGTCGCCGTCCCGACGGGCGGCGTGACCGGGGATGCGCCGACAACGATGCGGTTGTTGACGACCTCAACGAAGCCCGTGCCGGGCCGGCCTGACGATGCGTCCAAGTTGGCCGCGATACCTGTGCCTTGCGTCGTCCCGTCGGTGGCGTACAGGGCCGTGCCATCGGCTGCATTTTCGGCCGAGAAGTACAGCGTCTCGCGTGCGTTTGCCAGCGGTTGCGGGTTGGACGAGCCAGGACCAGGCTCGATGTCGCGGACGAGCGACACGATATTGCCCTGGGCCATCCACAACTCGTTGCCCGTGTTCGTCTCGTTGGCCGTGAAGTAGACGATGCTGTGGGCCACGGCCAGGTTGTCGATCGTCGACTTGTCGAGCGTTGACGGGAACCGACTCGAATCCGCGACCGGCAAGGTGCCCTGGCGCGAGCCGTCGCTGAAGCCGATGATCGTCCCGTGTTCGCCGGTCGCCGTGAAGACTACGACACCTCCCGGCGCGGCCGTGAGGTTATCGACGCCATTGACGCCGAGCGGCGCGATATTCCGGGCCTTCGCCGCCCAGAGTTGCGACACGCCAGTCCCGTCGGTCGCCGTGAAGAACAACAAACCTTGCACGCCGACCGGGTCGGCGTTGAGCTGGGTGCCTGCGTAATCCGTACCCGGCCCGGTCATCGGCTGCGTGCCGTTCTGGTACCCGTCCGAGTACCACAGTTGACTTGCTGGTTGGCCCGCCGCAGTGGCCACACGGAAGTAGAGGAACGTACCGACGGCCTCCGAACCAGCGATGTCGACGACGCCGCCGGTGAACTGGCGCAGCGTAGTGACCTGGTTGTTCGCGCCGACCATCATCAGGGTCTGCGTGGTCTGACCGCCCGTGTTGCTGGTCGACCAGAAGTAGACCCTGTTGTACGCCGGTTGAATGCCCGAAATGCCTTCGCCGGCGGGCACCTGCGTCAGTTGCTCCAGCGCGTGGCCACGGTCGGACGCAGGGTTGTAGGCGAACAGGTTCACGCGGCCGTCGGCCCCGGCCGCCGTGAAGTAAACCTTCCCGTTAAAGGAAGCGGCCTCCATCGGCGACAGGCCGGCCATGCCGGTGCCGCCGACCGCTGACGTGCCCGTGGCCGTGCCATCGGTCTGCCACAGCGACGACGACCCCGTCGAACTTCCTGCCGAGAAGTAGAGGGTATTGCCGACCAGGGCCGTCTTGTCGAACGGCCCGATCCCGATGTCGTGCTGCGCCGGTAAGAGTGGCACAGCGGTCGGAACCGTGCGGTCTTCCATCGACTCGATCTTGAGCCGGACGGGTTGCTTGCGGCCGCGGGTCCGCGTGTTGCTGGGGGCAAACTTCGACTTCTTCGTCTGGCGCATCCTGCGACCTCATTGGGGAAAAGGGACGGAACGAGGCTTCGACTCAAGGGCGACTCGGCTTCGGATCCTCGGCGAACAGCATCAGGCCCAGCCCTTCGGGCCGAGGTTCGGCGTCGGCCGGCTGCGACCACGCCTGCACCCCGCGACCGGGCAACACGCGGACGACGTTGCATGCCCAAGCCTTGCCGAGCGACACCGGGTCGCCCGTCAACTCGGCCAGCGGGACGGCGACTTCGGCGGTCCAGCCTTCGGGCGTCGAGGCATGGGCAACGTACCATTTCGGATTCCAGTTCCGGTCGCCCCAGCAGTCTTCGGCGAGCGCGCCTCGCTGGTCGACCGAAAGGCGGTAATAGGTGCGGAAGTCGCGGTCCAGGTCGAGCAAGACGCTGACCCGGTCGAAGCCGCGGAGTTCCGCGTCGCGGGTACGCTTGGTCACAGGTGCAACGTAGCGGTCCTGCGGGTGCTTGCACTCGACGGCGAAGTACAGATACTCGTCGTCGTAGGCGAGCCACGCCTTCGCTGGGTATGCGGCCTGGGTCGTGCCCGACGAGTCGCGCAGCATCATTGGCGCGAGGCCCGTCCAACAGGCATCGTCGAGTCTGCCGTCCAGGTGAGGACGCTCGTCGCAGCGTCTGCACGCAGTCACTGGACGCGGCGCAGGGCCGGATCGCTCCGCGAGCCAAAGCTCGGTCGCGGCGCATTCGCGGTACGGGTCGGAGCCAGGGCCGGTCAACGGCATCCGCTGCGACGCCAAGTATTGTCGGAACCACGGCTTCGCTCCGTCCACGTCGCCGAGTTGACGCCGTGCGGCTTGCAGGCAGAGCTGCACGGCCGGGTCGGCCGACGCTCGCGGCCCGAACGCCGTCAGCTTCGACTCGATGGCCAGTGCGCCCTCGTACCACTTGCGCGCGACGGCCGGGTTGCTAATCGTCCGCTTCGACTGCTCCGTGACCGCTTCGGAGAGCGGTCGGTCCTCTTTGCCGCGGCTGCCAGGACCAAAGCGCGCCGGGTCGTCGCGGGTCGGCACGGCAGACGCCTGTTTGATATCCGTGGTTGTGTGCAGAACGAACTGGCCGAGTTCCTCACGGCGTCGAGCCTCGCTGCTGGCGTGGAACGCGACGAGCCAGCGGTAACCTTCCGCGGACGCCGGGTGGGCCGGGTATCGCTGGGCCAGGAGCATGTACGCCTCGCGCGCAAGCGCCCATTGGCCCGCGTGGACGAAGCCTTCGGCGACCCGTTGAGCGGCCATCGCTCCCTGATCGGGTGGCAGTTTGTCGAGGACTGGACCGATCTGCGCGAGCAACGCACCGCTGTCGGTAAGCCGTCCCCAATCCGATTGACTCAGGGCGGCCAGATTCCTTCGCTCTTGGGCGGCCTTTTTCGCTGCTTCGATCCGCTCCGGATCGATATCGTCCGCAGGGGCGACACGACGGGCCACACCGCCGTAGCCGAGTGCCGTACCCGCCATCAACTCGCTGTGCTTCGCCGCGTCCGGAATACGGGCCGATAGGAGCCGAAATGAGCGTTTGTCCAGAATCGCATTTGCCGCCGAATCGAGGAGGCGGAATGCCGGGGTCGCGAAGTCGCGGGGGCTGTCGCCGAGCCGCTGCCGCAGATTGGCCGCGTCGATGGTGACGGGTGCGACGCCGGGACCATCCCAAACGGTGTAGAGCTTCTTCACCGCCCACGGCAGAAGCTGGAACGTCGCGCGATGTTCGGGGAAGCTGTTCGGGTCCGCGGCCCGATCGCAAGCCAATCGGACAGCTTCCACGACGATCGTCTCAAGCGGCGCACCAGCGAAATCCGTGACGACGACTTCCGGCTGCCAGGTTCGGATTTGGAGGGCGAGTTGACGGACGAGCGCGTCCGAGGCATTGCCGCCCACGGCACCGCCCCAGACATCGAGAATTTCCGACCTCGTCACGCCGTTGAGGTGTTGCGCGAGGGGGAATGTCGAGAGGCTATCGGCCGCCGCGCCGCCGGCCTTGCGGGCCGCGGCACACCAGCGGAAGTTGTCGGTCGAAAGCGGCAAGGAAGCCGATGCTGGGTCCGCCGAAGAGACGCGCACGGACGCAGTTAGATAACCATCGTCGGTCCCCAGGACGGCGACGGTTTCGAGCGGCACATGCGAGTCCGTTGCATGGATGAACAGAGCCGCCGCCCGCTGGCCGCCGCAACGCTGCACGGTCCAGGTTCGGCCCCCGTCCGTCGTACCGAGGATAGTGCCAAAATCGCCAACGGCCCACCCCGTCGACTCGTTGAAAAACTGAATGGCGTGTAGGGGAAGCGTTTGCCCCGTCGGCTGCGCCTCCCAGTGCTGGCCAAAATCGGGACTGTGGAACACGACTGAGCCGGGCCTTCCGACGACCCACAGATGTGACCCACTCATCGCCAGCCCGCGGAAGTCGCACTGTGCGGCGACTTCGGCCGGTAGTTTCAGATCGGCGAAGCCCCAGCGAACGCCAGCGCTGTCCTTGCTGAGGAGGACCAAGCCACCCTGCCCCACCGCGGCGGCCCGCTGGCCCTGCACCCGCACCGCCTGCACGTTACGGCCAGCCAACTTTTCGACATCGGCGGCATTGAATACGCCGTCGCGAAGGGTCGCAAGTCGGCCCCATGCACCGGCGAGGATGCCGGTCTGCTGATCGCTAAAGTCGGCGGCAAGCCAAGTCGGGCATCGACCGCCAGGTGCGGCGTGCCAACTGCGGCCGCCATCCTTGGTGACGAACACGCCGGACGGCGACAGGTCGGAGCCGTCGCCTGCGACGATACCCGTCGATTCATCGAAGAAGCGCACGACCTGAAGGCCCGGCAGCGCGCGGTCGTTCAGGCGCGTCCACTTCAGTCCACCGTCAGTAGTGACCAGGACGACGCCGGCGCTTTCCTGGCCTGCGGGCTGCTCATCGCGGCCGACGGCCCAACCCGTATACGGCGTGACGAAATGGACTGCCCGCAGGGTCGCGCGCGTCCCGGTCGGTTGGCGCTCCCACGACTTTCCGCCGTCGACTGTGTGCCAGACGACGCCATCGGCACCGGCCGTCCAACCCTCGCGGAGATCGACAAATTGCACGGCGTGCAGCGGCGCGTCGGCTAGCGGCCGAAGATCGGCTGAAGCGAACATCGCAATTGCGGCGAGCCAATTCATCCATGAACTCCAGACCACTTTCACCCGTTGTCGCGGGCCGGCAGTGGCGGCTCAATCCTTGAGCCAGTAGCGGACGATGCAGTACAGAGCGTTAAAGGCGTCCTTCAGGCCGATCTTCTTGCCCTCCTCGTAGGTGCGGCCGGAGTAGCTGATCGGCACCTCGTAGACGCGCCAGGCCGGGGACTTCCGCCGGGCGATCTTCGCGGTGATCTCCGGCTCGAACCCGAAGCGGTTGCTCTTGAGGTTCACGCCCTCCAGCACTTCGCGGCGGAACACCTTGTAACAAGTCTCCATGTCCGTCAGGTTCAGGTTGGTGAACATGTTCGACAGCGTCGTCAGAACCGTGTTCGCAATCGAATGCCAGTAGTACAGGACGCGGTGCTGGTCGCCGATGAAGCGCGAGCCGAATACCACGTCGGCCCGGCCATCGAGGATCGGCTGGATCAGCCGCGGGTATTCGGCCGGGTCGTACTCGAGGTCGGCGTCCTGCACGATCACCACGTCGCCGCCGGCAAGGCGGAAGCCGGCCCGCAAGGCCGCGCCCTTTCCCTGGTTCCGCGGCTGGTACAGGACGCGAATATCGTCGTCGCACTCGACCTCGCGGAGGATGTCGCGGGTGCCATCAGTCGAGAAGTCATCGACGAGGATAATTTCTTTCGGAATGGGCACGGCCCGAACGCGGCGGAGGATTTCCCGCAGCCACTGCTGCTCGTTGTAGACCGGGATCACAACGGACAGCTTGAACTCTGGTGGCAGCGGCACCAAGCCGAGTTGCCGACAGGCCGCTTCCCCGAGCAATCGACGCGCTGCCTCGTACCGCTCGTCCGGCGCGAGCCGGTCGATACGGACGAGCAAGTCGTCGTCCGATTTCGGCTTGGCATACGGGAGGATGGCCATCGACATTCGCGATTCCCTTCGCGGCGTAGGTCCGGCAGAGCGGGCCGAGCGTACGGGGCAGTACAGAGTGGGGCGATTATTCCGGCTTCGGCAAACCCGGTCAAGACGAAATGCTCGCGTTGACGCCTTGCCCCCAGCGGGCTACGGTGTCGCTTCGTGCGCCAGACACGGATGTCCCCCGCATTTGCGGTCCTTGCGGCGAAAGGAGTCGGCCATGCAAGCGAACCGTCCCCTGCCCGTCCCCCTCTGCGATCTACCGACGCAGTATCGGCAGCTCCAACCCGATGTCGAGGCGGCCGTCGCCCGCGTACTCGCATCTGGCCAGGTGATCCTCGGCCCCGAAGTCGCCGCCCTCGAACGCGAGGTCGCCGAATACTGCGGAACCGCCTATGCAGTTGGCTGCGGTTCCGGCACCGACGCTCTGCTCCTGGCCTTGCACGCCCTCGACATCGGCCCCGGCGACGAGGTGATCTGCCCACCGTTTTCCTTCTTCGCAACGGCAGGCTC
>CAZNSL010000019.1:6773-16468 GCA_964574975.1 uncultured Alcaligenaceae bacterium
TGCGGGCCGGTGCCAGACCCGTGTTCGTGGACATCGAGCCGGAGACCTACAACATCGATGTAGCCCGTATCGAGCGGGCGATCACGGCTCGGACCAAAGCGATCATGCCCGTTCATCTTTACGGCCAATGCTGCGACATGGCCGAACTATGGCGGATCGGCGAGCGCCACGGCATCCCAATCATCGAAGACGCCGCCCAGTCGTTCGGGGCCGACTACGAGGGCAAGCGCTGCGGCACCCTTGGAGCGATGGCCTGCCTCAGTTTCTACCCCACCAAGAACCTCGGAACCTACGGCGATGCAGGTATGGTCGTCACCGGCGATCCAGAGTGGGCCGATCGCATGATGACGCTACGCGTCCACGGCATGAAGCCAAAGTACTTCCACAACATGCTCGGCTGGAACGCCCGCATCGACGCGGTGCAGGCGGCGATTCTGCGAGTCAAACTGCCGCACGTCGAGCGGTGGATTGGGATGCGCCAGGCTGCGGCCGGGCGCTACGACGACTTGATCCGTTCGGCCGGCCTCGACGGGTCTCTCGTGCGCCCGGTCGCCCGAACGGGACGGCGACACACATTCAACCAGTACGTCGTGCGGGTCAAGTCGGCCGAACGCGATGCCGTGGCGGAGCAATTCAAAGCGGCGGGCGTCGGCTACGAAATCTACTACCCACGGCCGCTGCACTTGCAGGAGTGCCTGTCGCACCTCGGCTACAATGCCGGTGACTTCCCGGTGAGCGAGGCGGCCTGCCGTGAGGTTTTGGCCTTGCCGATGTTCCCTGAGATCGCGCCGGAGCAACAAGCCCGGGTGATCGAGGTTTTGGCCGCGGCGGTGCGTCCGTCGGTGCGGCAAGCAGCTTAACGGATCATCCGTCGTTTCGCCGTCCCGACGGCGGCACGTCGAACCAACAAAAACGGCCCGCGGGACGATGGTCCCGCGGGCCGCATTCGTTTCAGCTTGGTTTACTTCTTGCGTCGGCGGATCGCCACAGCACCGACACCGACGAGCGCCAGCAAAGCCGTCGCTGGCTCCGGCGACTCCGTGGTGGGCGGTGGGTTGCCGCCACCCGGAGGAACCTCGGTCGGCGGTTCGTCGACAGGCGGTGGGTTGCCGGGCGGCGATTCGGGCGAATCCGGCGGCGGCGTGAATGGCGGCGAGGGCGGTACCTCGGTCGCTGGCGGTGTCCCCGGCGGAGTGGGCACCTCCGGGTTCGAGTCGCCAGGTGGTGCGTTCGGCTGCTCCGGCGGAGTCGCGGCGACTGGTGGAGGTGCCCCGACCCCCGGGGCCGGCGGCGTAGCCGTCTGCCACGGTAGTTGGCCCCACCACGGGCCGACGACGGCCGCGCGAGCGTTCGGAACGGCCAACGATGCCCAAGCTGCCGAAACTGCGAACGCCGACTTCACCAGCCGGCGGCGTGTACCGAGGAACATTGTCCGCCCTCCTTTGCGAAACGACCCCCTCAGGCTTCGAGTCAACGGCTGATCGCAAAAACGGCTGGTACCGTCAATGCGAACTCCGTTTCGGGGGCGGACGTGCGAAGGTGCGTAAGCTGGGTAGCCAGTCGCAGATGGACACGCGCCACGTCCCGGTTTGCCAGCATTCGCCCTGCAATCCCATCTCGCCTCAACCACCGCAATTCCGAAAAGTACCGGCAGACTGGGACAACCCGCTTCGCGGCCAGTAGCGATCTTCCGAAGAGGACGGGTCATGAAGGGAATCATGGCAAGTAGTCTCGGCGCGACACTGAGCATGCTCGCCGCCACCGGGCACGCTGACGAAGTAATCTGGCGTGCCGTCAAAGGCTCTCCCGTGCCACCGGCCGCGATTCCTGCACCGGTCGTACCGACCCCAAGCGCGTGCCCAACACGGGTATTACTGCCGAAAACCGTACTAACGTCCGAGTCGTTGCCGCGCACCTTGGCCGGGCAATCGCAGCACGAACCCGAACGAATCGTCGCCACTACGTCGGTCGAGAGCCAGCAGACGGATGACGGCATCCGCTGGATGCGCGTCCGAGCAAAAGGTGACGATGCGGTACCACCGCCAGCGAGTCGGGCCTCGGGAGTTCCAGTGACCGGCGTGCCAGTGTTGCCTCTGCCCGCGACCGGTGCGCCGGTGACGAGTACGCCCATGGGCGACTGCGGCACTCAATACGTTCCGCCGCTGGAAGGCATGGACATGCCGATGTTCGCCACGGCTGGCGCACCGCGAATGCAACTGTCGGCCGAGTTCCTCGCGTGGCGGACGCGGGCCATGGCCGATGTCCCGCTCTTGACGACCTTCCCACCAGGCAACCTCGGCATGTTGCCCGGCGCGCCCGTTGTCGTCTCGACCGGCGATCTCGACGACCGCTCGCGGTACGGCTTCCGCGTCGGCGGAGTCTACTGGCTCGACTGTTGTGCGTCGTACGGCATCGATGCACGTTTCTTCTATCTCGGCGATACGTCGCGCGACCGGGTCGTGGACTCGGGCACGCCGCCGGGCAACGTCACGCCGCTGTTTCGGCCATTCACTGCGGCGGTGGGCACCGGGCTGTTCCCGTTCAGCGAAGTCGTAGCGTTTCCGACGCTGTTTTCCGGTGTCTTCGAGGCATCGAGCCGCAGCAACTTCTGGGGCGGTGAAATCAATTACCGCGACAATCTCTGGTGCGGCTGCAACTACCGTACGGACCTGATCGCCGGCTTCCGTTACCTCAACCTCGACGAAAACCTCACGGTCGTCGAACGCGTCTTGACGCTCCAGACCGAGCAACCCCTCGGTTTCCCGCCGGGCACCCGTCGTTTGACGGTCGATCGCTTCGACACCGACAACGACTTCTACGGCGGACAGGTCGGCACAGTGACGCAATTCCGCCGCGACCGAATGACGCTGGACGTGCGGGCGAGCGTCGCCCTGGGCGTGACGCACCAGGAACTGAACATCGACGGCTCCACCGCGCTGACACTGCCGAACGGCCCGACCGTTGTCGCGGCGGGCGGTTTGTTGGCCCTGAACTCGAACATCGGACGTTATACGCGCGACGAGTTCTCGGTCGTCCCCGAAGTCGGTGTCACTCTCGGCTATCAGGTGACCGACCACATGAAGGCGTTCGTCGGTTACAACTACCTCTATTGGACGAACGTACTGCGACCGGCGGACCAGATCGACACGGTGATTAACCCCAACCGCATCCCGTTCTTCCTGCCGCCGGGCGGAACGATGGACCCAGCACGCCCCACGGCCCTGCTCCGCAACAGCGACTTCTGGGCGCAAGGTATTACGGCAGGCGTCGAGTATCGCTGGTGACGGCAGTTCCGGGCGTGGGGAAGACTGCAACCGACCCCACGCCCTCTACTCGTTACGTACACTTCGCTTGTGTAGTCTCGTCCACATCGGTATAAGCAAAGCGGTACCCGGGTTGCACACCCGTGCAGGTCGCTCGCGGCGCAAGTTCCCCCGGCGGGGTCGTCTCCCCACGGCAGGAGCATCCCGCCGAACCCCTCCCTCACCGACCGCCGAGGCTTCCATGAAACTGCTTAACTCTGCCGTCTCAGCGCTCGCCGTCTTCGCGGCCGGCTTTGCTGCGGCCCGCGCTCAGGAACCGAACGCCGACCCGAACGTCGAAGTGCTGACTCGCGGTCCCGTCCACGAAGCGTACGCCCATTCCGCCACGTCGCAACCGGCCCCCGGCCCGCTCGTGCCGAAACAACCGCCGGAGCCGATCGAGGAACTGCCGCCGGACCAGAAGCCGGAGGGCGATAATGTCCAATGGATTCCCGGCTACTGGAGCTACGACGAGGATCGCGCCGATTACGTCTGGGTCAGCGGCTTCTGGCGCGTGCCGCCACCGCACCGCGTTTGGGTACCCGGCGTTTGGCGTCAGATCGACCAACAGTGGCAGTACACTCCCGGCTTCTGGGCACCGGCTCAACAAGAGGACGTGACCTACCTGCCGCCCCCGCCCCCGCCCGTCGCGGAGGCTGGCCCATCGACGCCGGCCCCTAGCCCCGATCACGTTTACGCCCCCGGCTGTTACGTCTGGCGCGACACCCGCTACGCTTGGCGGCCGGGCTTCTGGTACGTTCACCGCCCGAATTGGGTCTTCGTCCCAGCGCACTACTGCTGGTCGCCCTACGGATACGTGTTCGTCGATGGTTACTGGGATTACCCCTTGCGCGACCGCGGTGTCCTGTTCGCACCGGTGTACATCGCGCCGACCGTGTACGTCCGGCCCGCCTACGTCTACCGGCCGCGCTTCGTCGTCTACGACGATGCTCTCTGTGGAGCGCTCTTCGTCCGCACCGGCGGCGGGTATTACTTCGGCGACTATTACGGCGCTGCGTACGCACGCCGCGGCTACCGCAGTTGGGTTAACTTCGGAGTCGGCTTCAACGTCGGCAGCGTTAACGTCGGCATCGGTTACAGCAACTACGACCCACTATTCGCCTACTACCGCCGCTGCAACGGGCCGCAGTGGGCCGTCGGCATCAACAACCTGTACGTCGAACGCGTCAACAACGTCCATGCCCGCCCGCCGCGGACCTTCGTCCAACAGACCACGGTCATCAACAACATCACCAACACCACGGTCGTGAACAACAACACGACGGTGATCAACAACGTCCGCAACAATACGTTCGTCGCCCCAATCACGAACGTGAACCGCAACCAGGTCACTCGGCTCGCTTCGGTCACGCCACAACAGCAGCAGGCGGCGGCACAGCAGGCGCGCGATATCCGTCAGGTCGCCGTTGCGCGCGCCCGTGCCGAGGACGCTGTGGCTCCGCGACCAACCGCGAATGCCCCAAACCGACCGGCCCAACCGACTGTCCCACGCTCCGTGCGCATCGAGCAACCGCGATCGCTGACAACCGCGGCAACGCAGCCACCATCACCGGCCCGCACTCCGCCCCCACCGCCAGTGAAATCGGAAGCGCCTCGGCCTCAGCCACAGGGCAAGTCGCCCACCGTGCCGGCTGTTCCACCGAAAACCGAACGGCCCGCCAACCAGCCCACTACACCGAAGTCTGACCGGCCGACACCACTACCCTCGCGGCCTAAGTCTCCGGGCGTGCCGCCAGTGACGAACCCGTCCGCACCAAAAGCGCCGCCTCCGCCAGCGACTAAGCCGCCGGTGCCGAAGGCTCCAGCAACGAATCCACCGCCGGTGCCGAAGGTACCCACGTCGCCAACGCCTATACCAAAGGTACCAGCGACCAACCCGCCGCCCGCACCGAAGACACCGCCGCCGGTGCCCACACCGCGTCCGACACGTCCACCAGCGGCAACCAACCCGCCAGCCCCACCAAAGGTTCCCGTCACGCCCCCGCCGGCTCCGAAGGCACCCTCACTGCCTCCCCCACCACCAAAGGCCCCGGCGCAACCGCCACGCGCCGCACCGAACGTTGCCCCGCCTCCAGCGGCTCCACGACCACAACCGCAGGCGCCCGCTCCGCGCATCCCTACTCGGCCGCCGCCAGCGCCGAAGGCACCGCCGCCACAACAGCCAAGAGTTAACCCGCCCAGCAAACAGCCCAACGATGGCCGACCCAAGTCACCGGCACGGCCCGGGCAACCGGCCAGGCAGGAACGTCCAAAATCGCCTCGCCAATGATTGCCCGATACGACGAGCGGCCGGCACAACCAAGGGATGTGCCGGCCGCGCGCAATTGTTTGGGGGTTGAAACGGCAGCCCCCAGTACCGCGATCCGACGAACACGCCACCGAGGAAGGCCGGATCGTACGCGTTGAAGTCGACGAGAACGCTCTGATTCGCACCGCTGATCACGCGAACGCGAGCCGGTTGGCCACGGCCTGCCGCGACGATGATGTCGTCGAAGCCGTCGAGGTTGTAGTCCAGAGCCGCCACACGGGCACCACTCACATTCGGCGGCGTGCCTGGCCCACCGTTCGGGAAAGCAATCGTCCCAAGCAACAGTGCGCCACTGCGACCGTCGAATGCTTGAACGTGCGGCCCGCCACCGTTCCCCGGCCCGGTAATGACATCGGGTAGGCCATCGCCATTGATGTCGCCGGTTGCCACGAACACGCCGCCACGGAAGTTCGTCGAGTACGGGAAGAACGACATCAACAGCGCCTGGTTCGCGCCGCTGAATGCCTTGACGTGCGGCCCGCCCGTCGGACCGGCTCCGGTCACGATGTCGGCCTTGCCGTCGTTATTCAAGTCGGCCGCTGCCACTTGCACGCCACCGCGGAAGATCGGATCGTACGCGAAGAACGAGCGCAACAGCGTCCCGTTCAAGCCGCTGAACACCTTCACGAACGGCCCACCGCCCTCGCCGGCACCGGCAATGACATCGTCGAACCCGTCGCCGTTCACATCGCCGGTGGCCACGTAGATGCCACCGGTGAACGATGCCTCGAACGGCCGGAGGTTGAAAATCTCCGTTCCATTTGAGCCGCGGAACACGCGAATGAACGACGCCATGCCCGCGCCGGAGGCGGCCACGATATCGGGAATCTGGTCGTTATCGAAGTAACCAGACGCTACGCGAACGCCGCCGCGGAACGACGCGGGGAACGCGTTGAACGATAGCCGAACGGCATTCGTACTCACGTCGCGAAGGACGACGACCGGTTGCCCGCCTGCGTCGGCCCCCGTTACGAAAGCCGACCGCCGGCTGTTGCCAAAGTCGTTGCCCGGCAGGTCCTGGCTGCTCACGCCTGTGAGGACGTAACCGTTCGTACTGGTCGGTAACGTTTGCAGGTAACCGCGGCGCGGTTGTTCGAAGACTCGCACAGTGCCTGGCCCAACGTTCGGGAACGAGTAACTACCGTCCGGGCCTGAGACGGTCGTTACATCGACGGTACCGTCGTTGTTGCGGTCGAGGCCGATGATGAAGCCGGGTGCACCGCGGTCGCCCGGGTCGCGCACGCCGTTGGAATTCACGTCGATGAACTTGACGCCACTGATCGTGTACAACCCAAAGTTGCCGAACAGGAACGAATCGTCGTCCTGGCCACTGGTCGGCGTGTACGGCGCGGGGTTGGGCGTCGTCTGCACGTACCCCGATTGTTGGACTTCTCGGACGAGGTACGGAATACCATTGGGCAACGGCCCGACATCGTCGAACGAGAAGCTGCCGTCGGCCTGGGATACCGTCGACAGAACAACCGCGTTGGTAGCGGAGTTAATGAGCTGAATGGTAAACCCGCCCAGGCCCGGCTCGCCGGGGTCCATCGCTCCGTTGCCGTTGAAGTCGTCGAACTTGATGCCGCTGAGCGCCACATTGCGGAAGTTGCCGAACGTCACGTTCGAGATCGTGGACGTGACCGTCAACGGGATGTCGGCCGGGTTAGGCGTCGTCTGCGTTGAGCCGGCAGGCACAACTTCGCGGACGCGATACGTTGCGGGTGCCGGCAGGCTCAGGAACTCGTAGTTGCCGTTGGCGTCCGTCAAAACTGTCCGGAAGGGGACGTTGGGGTTCGCCAGGTCGAACAAGTTGATGGTCACGCCCTCGTAACCCGGTTCGCCGGCGTTGCGGACGCCGTTGCCGTTGAGGTCGTCGAACTTCGCCCCGGTGATCTCGGCGATGCGGACGTTGCCGAAATCGACGTTGTTGATGATGTCGCCGCTGTTCGGCGTGAACGGGCCTCGGAACCCGCCCTCAACGGGGACAGTCGCCCGGAAGCCGACCTGTTGAACTTCGCGGAACTGATACGGTGCCGCCTGCGGGTAATTCGGGAAGTTCGGATCGCTGACGAATTCAGTGTCGCCGAGGATCACATCCGGCCCGAGGTTGGTGAACGTGTACTGGCCGTTCGCGTCCGACACCTGGGTCGGTTCGCCGGCGTCGAGTACGCCGTTTTCGTTGTAGTCGATGTAGATCGTGAAACCGGGCAGTGCGGCCTCGCCCGGGTCTTGAACGCCGTCGTTATTGAGGTCCTCGAACTTGACGCCGTTAGCGGTGGCCGTGCGGAAGAAACCGAAGTTGACCTGGTTCGGGCCATCGAACGTGGACCGTTCGGTGAAGTTGAGGAAGTCGGCCGGCGGCGTGGTCGTCTGAATCAGGTTGCCGGGGTTGGCGATCACCAACCGATAATTTCCAGCGCGCAGCGACCGGAACTCGTAGAAGCCGTTGGCGTCGGTATCGGCAGTAGCGACTTCCTGAAGGTTGTTGTTCAGATCGAGGAGTCGCACCGAAACGCCCTCGAACGGCAACTCGCCCGTGTCGAACTCGCCGTTGCCGTTGGTGTCCTCGAACACTTGTCCGCGGATCAGGCCACGAATCTGAATCTCAAACGCACCCCGGCCGTAGGTGGCGGCGGCGAGAATGCCCGTCGATGGGTTGATCGACAGTACGGGTATCGCAACGACCGGCATCGAACGGATAGGCTCGTTGGTAATCGGGTCGAACGTAACGCCGACCTCGTTCCAACTCGGCGGAAGGGTGGTGAAATCCTTGCGCGGGTCGTCGAGCGCGAAGACGCCATTATTCGTGCCGACATAGAGGCGATCGACGCGCGGTCCGTTCGGTCCACCGGTGAGTACCACACCCTTGTCGAGGGCCATCGGTTGCGGGTTGGAGCTCAGGAAACCGTAGTTCACCAGTGTGCCAACGGGGACATTCCCAGTGATGTCGGTCCATACCGAGTCCGAGAGGCCAACGACGACATCCATATCAGGGCCGCCCACACCCAGGCCGAACGCGAAGTCGCCGCGAAGAATGCGGCCGGCGTTCGTGTAAATGTAAAGCGTGTTCGCCGTCGTGAGCGGATCGTTCAATGGGTCGGCGATGATCTGGGTGATGAACTCACCGTCGGCGAGCAATGGGTTGTCCATGTCGTCCACGGGCGTGATCTTGGCCCAGGAACGAGCATCGTACATCAACATCTGCGACGTGAAGAAGTTTGACGGCACGTCCGGGATGACGTTGACCCACAACTGCGTTCCTGGCAATGCGCCATTCTCGTAGTCGAAATCGTCCATGTTGAACACGACATCTTCGGTCGTCGCCGCCAGCACAAGCGTCCCGACGCCGCCAAGACCGCCGATCGACTGGCGGCCCGCGCCCAACGCCGTAATCGCAATTTCCTGAAAGGTGAACGAGCTAGGGGCATTCGGTGGCATTGCGGTTTCGTCGACGATGCTCGTCGGCAGACTGGGGAAATCCAGCGGTGCCCCTGTGAGGGTAGTCTGGATCGTCGAATTCCAGTTGTCGCCGTTGTTGTCCGTGACGCGAATATCGTTGTACCCGCTGAACAGACGATTCGGCCGGGAGGGGTCCATCGCCAAAGCCGGTACTGCGGAACCGCCGTAGGGGTTGGTCTGATACCCCGTGGCCACGGCCGCCCAGGTCGTTCCACCGTCGATCGAGCGGCGAACCGGGTCGGCACCGGAGGAGTCGGTGACGCGGTAGATGATGTTTGGGTTGAACGGGTTGTAAATGACCTGGCCGGTACCCGCAGGAGCGTCCACGGTCGGCCAACCATAGGCAGCGTTGCCCGCGCCTTGGAAATCGTTGAACTGCACCGCGCCGTGGATACGGTATTGCTGGTTGGAGCTGTTGCCGGTCGCACGGTCGGGATCGGTCGGGTGCAGTGCAAAGCCGTTGAACTGCACGGGGCCGAGGCCGTTCGGCCCCGTCACGCCATTGAGAGAGACCCAGGTGACTGGGTTGAGCGAATCGAGGCGGTAGATGCCGCCACCGGTTGCGATCACAAAGCGGCCCTGTTGGTCGATCTGGCCAACGCGAA
>CAZNSL010000020.1:0-16324 GCA_964574975.1 uncultured Alcaligenaceae bacterium
CGCGGCAACGGCGCGGACCTGGTCGCGGGCCTTGATGGCCTCCTCGGTCTCGGCCAGTAGGCCCGCGGCGTCCTTGGCTTTCACCGCCTGTAGGTGTTCGGCCCACGGGTAGGCCGGTTGGCCGGCGTGGCCCGCCTGCCCGGCCGTGTGGTAGGCCGCCACGATCAAGCTGGCCACCGCGTTGCGGCGATCGCAGACGCGGGCGATGTTCCGCCAGGCGTTGGCCGAGTCCGAGGCGTGTACGCCCACCGACGCACCGTGGACGCTGCCGACCGGCTTACCATCATCGGCCTTGGCCCGGCCAGGGTCGCGCAAGACCAGCCGGTTGGCGGCCAACGAAATGGCCTCGCCGACATCCTCGGGCGAAAATCCTTCGGCCAGCGCGGCGGCGACGGCGTCGGCAGCCTGGTCGCGGTTGCCCGCGTAGATCGCCTGGCACATTTTCTCGATCCAGGCGTCGTCGGCTTTGCGGTCTCCGGGCGTGCGCTCGAGCAATTTGTGCCGGTCGAGCGCCTTGACCAGCGCGGCGCGCACGCCTGGGTCGGGGCGATGGCGCTTGATCTTGTCGCGCTCGGTGTCCACGCAGTAACGCACCGACTGCCGTAAAAGCGTGACCGCCTGCTCGCGGCCGGTCAGTTCCAGGGTCGCCCAGGCCCGCCAGGATAGCACGACGCGGTGAACGTCCACCTCGTCCTGTACGCAAAGCTGAAGCTGGTTGTAGGCGTTCTCCAGCGACACGCTGGCCAATCCCGCGAAGGTGCGCTCGGCCGCGTCGCGGTCGGCTTTGCGCGTGGCGTCGCGCAGGATCGGAACCGCGCGCGGTCCGGCGGGCAATGCCGCCGGTTCGACCGCGTGCAGCCGCTCGTGGTCGACGCCGCCCGAACGCTGGATGAAGCGAGCATTGCGGTGCAGCACCTTGAGGACGGGCAGTGCCCGGTGGTCGGCGGGTAACTCCTGGGCCATGTGGTAGGCCGGGGCGAGGGCCATGAACGTGTGGTAGCCGTCGTAATCCTGCCCGGCGAAGGTGCGGACGTTGGCGAGCGCGGCGGCGGCGACCACCTCGCGCAGTTCGGTGCCGGACTTCAACTTCTCGACGACGATCGGCAGCAGCTTGTCGGCCGGCGTCTCCTGCATCAACGTCACGAGCGGTTCGCGGTCGCCGAACGTCAGCCGGGCGGTGCCCTCGGCGTATGCCGGGGCCACGCCCAGGTCCGCGGCGGTGGCCGCTCCCACGCTGGCGACCAACATCCCCTTGCCGACTTCGGCGAGGAACTCCCGGCGATCCCGGTTCGTCATGGTCGATCTCCTCGGAAATGCGAGTGGGGGCGACCAGTTTAACGGGGCGGCGTTACACGTTCCGCGCATCGTCGGTCGGCCGTTGGCCGCGCCGATTGCCGGCGAGCAACACCAGCACGGTCAATCCCAGGAGCGAGGCGGAGATCGCCGCCATCAGGGTTAGCGTATTCCGCAGACCGTCCCGTGCCCGCGCCGCGTCGCGGTCGAGCGGCCGGATGACCTCCAGAACGCCACGGACATCGCCTTCCTTCCAGTCCCGTTTCGGACTGTCGGGGTTGTGGTTGTGGCACTGCACGCACGACTCCTGCATCCGCCGGGCCGTCGCGTAGCGCAGGACCGGCCGGCCCTGGAACTCCTCGAAGCTGTAGTACGGCGTCGCCGGGTCGCGTCGCAGGCTGGTCAGCGCGGCCCGCTCGAAATCGTCGCGCGGTCCCCCGTCGGGACGCCAGCGGAACGGGTAGTCGCTGTAGAGCCGGATCACTACGCCCGACTCGCCGCGATCGCTCAGATGCCGCCCCAGGTCGATGGTGAGCGTGGCCGGCAGCGGGATCGTGCCCGGACGGGTGGCGTAGTCGTGGGTGGCGAAGACGCCCTTGACCTTGGCCCGTTCGACCACCTCGGCGCTGTAGACGTTGTTGACCTCGTCGAGAATTTCCGACTGCTGGGCCGCGCTCTCCAGGGCGCTGGTGCGGACGAGCCGATCCGAGAGCCGAGACAGCCACCACAGGCCGAACGCCGAACCGAGCGAGACGGCCAGCAGCAGGCCCGCCGCCACCGGGTTGCGCCGGCACCAGCGCCACAGCCGCTCGACTCGTCCGACGGGCCGCGCCCAAATCGGCTCGCCGCGGAGGTATCGCCGCAAGTCGTCGGCCAGTTCCTGCGCCGTGGCGTAGCGGCGCGTCGGTACCTTGGCCATCGCCTTCAGGCAGACCGTTTCCAGATCGCGTGGCACCTTGTCGTTGAGCTGCCGCGGAGGTCGCGGTTCGTCGCGCAGCACTTGCAGGAGCAGCATCGGCCGATTGCCGCGGAACGGCCGCTCGCCGGTCATGAGTTCGTAGAGGATGACGCCGAGGCTGTAGATGTCGGCCCTGCCATCGGCCGCATTGCCCTCGCCCCGCGCCTGTTCGGGCGAGAGGTAGGCGGGGGTGCCGACGAGATCGCCATCCACGGTCATCGAGGACTCGTCGGCGGTGCGCTTGGCCAGACCGAAGTCCATCAGGTGCGGCCGACCGTCCGCGTCGATCTGAATGTTGGACGGCTTCACGTCGCGGTGGACGACACCGTGCCGGTGAGCGTAGTCGAGCGCCTCGGCCACGCGCGCGACCAACTCGGCCGCCGCTCGCAAGCCAACCGGCCCCGCACGCAGTCGGGCCGTCAGCGTTTCCCCCTGAACGAATTCTTCGACGAGATAGAACAGGCCGTCGTCGGTCTGACCCGTTTCGTACAGCGCGACGAGGCTGGGGTGTTGAAGTTGGGCCGCGCTCCGGGCCTCGCGCGCCAGGCGTTCGACTTCCTCGCGGCCCGCCAACCGGCCGGCGCGGAGCATCTTGATCGCCACGGTGCGGCCCAACTCCGAGTCGCGCGCCCGAAACACGTGGCCGAACGAGCCGCGCCCCAACTCTTCGAGCAACTCGAACTTGCCGACCCGGCGCGGGCCATCCGCGGCTTCGGCGTCGCGGCAGGAGTGCGCGACGGCCAGCAACTCCGGTGGGACCAGTGGCCCGGCCGGTGCCGCATCGGCCTGGCGCAACCCGGACAGGAGTGGGTCGGCCTGGTCGTCGAGCGCGTCCAGCGCTACCTCGCACGCCGGACACTGCTCGACGTGACGGGCGACGCGCTCGAACGCCTTCCGCGACAGGCTGCCGGTCGCGAACTCGGCCAACTCCGCCGACGCAGGGCAATCGGAAACTGTCGCGTGGCCCGTGTCCATGCGGCACCTCCTACCTTGCTAACGGGCTAGCGTTACACGTGGTTACTCCCGCACGTCGCAGAGTTCTTCGCGCAGGCGGCGGAGGACGCGCGACTTGGCGACGCGCACGGCCCCCGGACTCATCGACAGGTCCGCCGCAACGTCCTTCGGCGACCGGCCCTCGACCGCAGTCTGCCAGAAGGCCGACCAGGTGCGCTCCTCGAACTCACCGCGGATCAGTGCCAGCGCTTGCGCGAACAGGCCGCGCTCGGCGTCCTGGGGCGCGAGGTCGTCCGAGACTGTAGGCTCCGGCAGCCGGGCGAGCCGCGCCCCGGCACTCGACCCGCCCACGCCCTGAACTTCGCGGCCGCGGCGACGGAAGTGGTCGCGCAACTTGTTCTGGGCGATCCGCCGCAACCAGCCGCGGAACGTGTCGCTGGCCCGGTCCCGGCGGAACCGGCCGACGTACGCCACCACGGCCTGGAACACGTCCTGGAACACGTCGGCTGCGTCCTGGTCGTTGAGGCCCGCGCGGCGGCACCACTGAAAGACGAGCGGGGCGTACAGTCCAACCAACCGCTCCCAGGCGGCCGGCTCGTTGGCCTGCACCCGCGCGACCAGGCTGCGCGAGGTCGCGGACGCGGGCTGCGGCCCAGCGTCGCGGTCGTCAGTGTCGCCGGCCGTATTCATGGATCGAGGCACCGCGGCGGCGAGTCGTCTCTCACGAGGTGCCGCCAGTGTAGCCCCGCCGAATTCCCGCCGTCAACGCGGCCCGGCGCGGATTTCCGATGGACCAGTCATGGTTTCCGGGCGCGTGAGGCGGTCGAACGCCTCCTCCGGCAGCACGCCCAGCCGGCTGTTCGCCTCGCGCAGAGAGATGTCCTCGGCGGCCGCCAGCTGCGCGAGCTTGGCCGCTCGATCGTAGCCGATGTGCGGGGCGAGCGCCGTCACCGGCATCAGCGACCGCTCAAGGAACTCGGCCAGCCTGGCGCGGTCGACGCCGATGCCCGTCAGACAATGCTCGACGAAACCGCCGCATACGGCCGACAGGAGGCGGATCGAGTGCAGGACGTTGCGGGCGATGACGGGCTTGAAGACGTTCAGCTCGAAGTTGCCCTGACTGGCAGCGAAGGCAACGGCCGCGTCGTTGCCGTACACTTGCACGGCGGCCATCGTGACGGCCTCGCACTGCGTCGGGTTCACCTTGCCCGGCATGATCGACGAACCAGGCTCGTTCGCCGGCAACGTCAACTCGCCCAGCCCGCAGCGTGGCCCCGACGCAAGCCAGCGACTGTCGTTGGCGACCTTCATGAGCGCCCCGGCGAGCGTCCTCAGCGCGGCGCTGGTGGCGGCGAGTTCGTCGTGCGCCGACAGGGCCGCGAACTTGTTCGGGTGCGACGCGAACGGCAGGCCCGTCAGGCCGGCGATCATTCGTGCCACCCGTGCCCCGAACTCGCGGTGCGCGTTCAGCCCGGTCCCGACGGCCGTGCCGCCGAGGGCCAATTCGTACAGGCCCGGCAGACTCGCCCGAACGCGATCCAGACCGCGGCCGACTAGAGCCGCCCACCCGGACATCTCCTGGCCCACGGTCAATGGCACGGCGTCTTGCAGGTGGGTACGGCCGACCTTGACGATGTCGGCGAATTCGGCGGCCTTGGCAGCGAGAGCGTCGCGGACGCGCTCGACGGCCGGGACCAGGTGCGCGTGGATGGCGACCGCGGCGGCGACGTGCATGGCCGCGGGGAACACGTCGTTCGACGACTGCGACAGGTTGACGTGGTCGTTCGGGTGAACGGGCGTTTTGCGACCGAGATCGCCGCCGGCCAGTTCAATGGCCCGGTTGGCGATGACCTCGTTCGCGTTCATGTTCGTCTGGGTACCGCTACCGCTCTGCCAAACGCTCAAGGGGAAGTGAGCGTCGAGCCGGCCCGCGGCGACCTCGTCGGCGGCCTGGATGATCCAGCCGGCCTCGTCCACGGGCAGCAGTTCCAGGTCGCGGTTCACGAGGGCCGCGGCCTTCTTGACGACGCCGAGGGCGTGAATCATCTCGACCGGCATCGGGTCCGTGGCGGCGAAGTGCATCAGCGCGCGGGCCGTCTGCGCCCCGTAATAGCGATCGGCGGGCACCTCGACGGGACCAAAGCTATCGGTTTCGGTGCGGGTGGTGGCCATAAGCGTCTTTCGCGGTTCAGTCACGCGGGTCGGCCATAAGTACCGACGACCTCACCCCGGCCGAGTACATGCCCTTGCATTGCCAACATCAGTTGCTCGCGGTCGGCACCCGGCTTCAGGTCGAGGACAGCGTCGAGAGCAAACAAGAGGAAGAAGTAACGGTGTGGCTTACCGGGCGGCGGCGACGGGCCGTTGTAGCCGACCTTTCCGAAGTCGTTCGTCCCCTGCCGCGTGCCGTTGGCCAGTTCCGCGACCTTCGGCACGTTGTCGGACAGCTCGCGCGATTCGGCCGGCAGGTTCCACGCGACCCAGTGCGACCAGACTCCACGCGGCGCATCCGGGTCTTCGCAAATGAGCGCAAGACTTTTCGTACCCGCCGGCACGTCGCCCCACTTCAACGGCGGGGACACGTCCCGGCCGTCAGCCGTGTATTCGAGCGGAATCGGACTGCCAGCGTCGAAGGCTGCACACGTTAGCCGGATTCCCGACACGGAGAATGTCACGATAACGTCTCCCAGGACACGAAGAATGCTGCCGACTCCAGCAGCGGTGGTGCGTCGCGGTTCCGACAGCGGCGCACCAGGAATTGACGCAACAGCCGGGCCAGGCCGGAACGGCTGTTGCCATCCGTTGGCACAATCGGGTTTGCCACATCACCGGATGAGGCTTATCGACTTACCAACGACAACACGACCCGGCTCCGACCACCCCGCGCTCGATTAACGGCCGTTACGTCGAGCGGTTCGTCCTCCTCGGCCCGCGTCCCAGGGAGGGAGCCGTAGTCGCCAGAGCAATGCACCGACGAGAATAGTGCCTGGTCGAGGCGAATCACCCCGGTCGCCGAGTCGAGTACTTACTTGTTCCGGCTACCACGCGGGATCTCGACGACGGCGTCCACCGGGGGGACAATCGGCGGCCATCGCCGCACCTCCACCCGGGGAGGGCCGGGTCAGGTGCGGCGCAGCTTGTCGATCATACCCTTGAGGACGGTCTCCTTTTGCCGAACGTACTCCTTGTAGTCGAACGCATCCGTGCGGTGTTCCTCGACGAGCGTCACTCGCAACGTCTGTTCGAGCAAGTTCAGCAGTTGATCGCGTTCCTCGCCGGACAGGGTAAGCGTTACCCCCGGCCCCGCGTTTGCAGTTTGTGTCATAGCACGACCTCCTTTGGGCGATGGCCTCCGGATACTCGGATTCAATCTTCGCGGATCGCGATGCGACGACTCGCTGTCTGTTCCGTCTTCGGCAGGCGAACCGTCAGGACGCCGTTGCGGAAGTGCGCATCGATCTTCTCGTCATCGACGGCCGCCGGCAGAGGCACGGTCTGAAAATAGTCCCGTCGCTGTCGCGCCCAACCTTGGTCCTGCTCGTCGACTTCCGACTTGTGGGCGGCGCGGATCGTCAGCCGGCCGTCGGCTATCTGGAGGTCAATGTCGCTGGCGGCGAAGCCCGGCAGATCGGTTCGCACGGCGATCGCGTCACCGTCCTCGCGGACTTCCAGGTCCCAGTGCCACGGCGACTCACTGCCGCGCATCAGTCCGGCACCGGGCCAGTGTCGGGAGAAGCGCTCGAACATGCGGTCGAACTCGTCGCGGATTTGGCCCATGACGCCCGGCGAACTGCCATAAGGTACTAGCGACGCACTGGATTTGGCCGGCTCGATCCCGGCCCCGTTGCGATGGCGTGACATGACCTTACTCCTTTCTTTGTGGGGTCCGTCTGGTCGACCGCGACTGCGGCAGCCGGCGGACGCGGCTTGACGGTAGTGTGTTGCTGCAATTTGGATGCCGGACGACGGCTGGACGGCACTGGTATACGGGTTGCGGCGTACTGCCGAGACCCCTTACGGCAACTCCAGTTGCCGTTACGACAACGAAGTACCGAGGTGAGGGTACGTCGATGGCGACAGCGACTTGGCGGGGGAAGCGATCAATATCGTGACGGCCCGATACCGCTTCGCCAAGCGCGAGTGGGTCATCGTCCCCGGTGCGAGACACGCGTTCGAGGAACCGAGGCACTGGAGGAGGTCGCCCGGTTGGTCGCGGGCATTCCGCGGTTCGCACGAACCTCGACCGGGAACCCGATTCCGGGCGAGTCGTAAACGTGCCCGATGGAGGTGGATTGTGCTCTTCCAAGACCGAGCCGACGCCGGCGGGGTATTGGCCCGAAAATTGGCCCACTATGCCGGCCGGAACGACGTGTTGGTCCTCGCGCTACCGCGCGGTGGCGTCCCGGTGGCTGCCGAGGTGGCCCGGGCACTCGGGGCACCACTCGACATCATCGCGGTGCGCAAGCTGGGGGTGCCGGGCCACGAGGAACTGGCGATGGGGGCTATCGCCTCCGGCGGCGTCCGCGTACTCAACGACGAGGTGGTCGGCAAACTGAGCGTGCCGCCCGACATCATCGAACGGGTCGCGGCACGCGAGGCGCGGGAGTTGGAGCGGCGCGAGCGGGCCTACCGCAGCGACCGGCCGCACCCGGATGTCCGCGGCCGCACGGTCATCGCGATCGACGATGGTTTGGCGACCGGGGCGACGATGCGAGCGGCCGTCGAGGCACTGCGGTCGCAAGGACCGGCCCGAATCGTGACGGCCGTCCCCGTTGGCGCGGTGGAAACCGGTCGCGAGATCGCGACCGTTGCCGACGAATCGGTGTGTGTCCACACGCCGGAGCCATTCGTTGGCGTGGGTCGGTGGTACGTTGACTTTTCGCCGCTCAGCGACGAGGAAGTGCGAGCACTCCTGGTCGAGGGCGCGACCGATTCCGCGGCGGCACCGTCACTAACGAGCGGTTAGCATGTATCCCGGTCTAAAAATCGCCGATGCGTTGAGCCCGACGTGCCAGCGAGGCGCGGCTTCCGCCTCGCTGGCGCGTCGGGCTCAACACTTCAGGGAATTCGCTCTCAGTTCACGCGCTCCGTCGCGCCTAGCCCGATGATGGTGTCGCTACCGAGTTGGAAGTACCAGTCCAACCCCGCGCCGCCGTCGAGGGTGTCGGCGGCAGCGTCGTCGATCACCTTGCTCGCGGTCAGGAACGTCGTACCGTTCTCGCCGCCGGGGAGAGTTCCCATGAGGTGCCGGATCCGAGTGAGGTACTGGAATTGCGCGGTCCCGACGATATCCTCTCGCTCCCATTCGGCCATGATGTCAGCAAGCGCGGACGTATTCAGGTCGTAGACCGTGCGGGAGCCGATGAGGATGTCGTCTTCCGTGCCGCCCGAAAGCACGTCGGACCCGTTGCGGCCGATGAGGATGTCGCGCCCCGCGAAGCCGCTCAGGGTATTGGCAAAATCGTTGCCGACGATGATGTCGTTGCCCGGACTGCCGAAGACATTTTCGATGTTGCCGACGCCTCCGCTAAAGAAGGTCGCCGTGCCCAGGGCGAGGTTGACGTAGACCGAGCCGGGGTGAAAGAACGCCGTGTAGTCCAGTGTGTCAACGTCGCCCTGGCCATCGACGTTCACGCTGCTGACCGCACTAGCACCGTCCCAAACGAACCTGTCGGCACCGGGGCCGCCGCGGAGGGTGACCTGTGACCCTGCGCCAGTGTTCCCCACCCGGATTGTGTCGGCGCTCGAACCGGCGATGAGGGTCAGGTTCGGCGTGAGGCGGGGGACGATGGTGCGGTTGTTGCGGATCACGCCCGAGCTACTCACGCGGTAGTCGTTCCCGCCGAACGCATCGTTGGCATCGTTCAGGATCACGGCATCGGCGAACAGGTTCACCGGCGTCGCGACTGCGTCGAGCGCGAGGAACCCGTTGCCGAGCGTCGCCAGGTCAAACCCTCCGCCGAGGTCGAGCTCGACAGGCGTCGCCGCCGAGGTGCTCTGGATGTCCGCGACGTTGTTGCCCGCACCGGCGTAGAGCGCGACCGAGCCGGTCGTGGTATAGGTGATCAGTGCCGCGCCGGAGCGGGCCACGGTGGATTCCGTCACGATGTAACTGTTGGCGTCGGCGTCGTTGAAGTCACTGAGGAGGAGGTAGCCCAGCCCCGAGCCGTTCACGGTCAGTTCACCCTGGATGGGGTCCAGGGTGCCGACGTTGGTGCCGACGAGGAAGTCGTTGTAGATGAAGCTGGCACCGTTGATCGTCGTGGGAGCGGAGGTACTCAGAATGTTGAAGAAGTTGCTGTTGTAGTCGTTGAACGGGGTTCCTGAAGCACCGTTGAGCGTCACACTCTCCGCACCGGCATACGCGACTCGTCCACCGGCCGCGCGGGAGATTTCCGTTGCGGTAACGAAGTATTCGTTGTAGTTGGCCGTCCCCTGGTCGTTGATCGTCAGCTGATCCGCGCCCGCCTGGCCGTCGATGGTCACGCGGCCAATGATTGGGTCGAGCGAGTTGGACGCGCTGCCGACGTTCACCGTGTCGTTGCCGCCACCGGATTTGATGGTGACCGGAGTGGAGAAGACGGTACCCCGTACCGAGATGGTGTCGCCAAATGCGCCGCCGTTGAGGTTCAGGGACTCGATGGTTCCGTAGCCCACAACTTGTGTGCCGTTGCGGGATACTAGCGCCGAGTCGATCGCGTAGCTGTTGGCGTTGCCGTCCGTGTTGTCGTTCAGGTTGACCGTGTCGATCCCGGCCTGCCCGTTGACCTGAACCACGTAACCGATGAGGTCCATCGAACTGCCGGTTCGAGTGGCGACATCGACCACATCGTTGCCGCCGCCCATGTTCATGGTGACGTAGACGAGGGGTGCCGTTCCGATGACCACGGCGCTGTCCGTCGCGGAGCCGGCGTTGAGCGTCACGTCTTCCACGCCGCTGTATTCGACGACGACGCCACCGGAGCGGGCCACGCTGTTGGGGCGCACGGCGTAGCTGTTGGACGCGGTACTCCCCTGGTCGAAGAGGAAGACCCGATCCGGGAAGAAGAACGGGTGGGAGAAGTTCGTCCCGCCGATGAGGTTGAGATGGCCCCGGAGGTCGTCGAGAGTGTTGGTGACGCTGCCGACGTTGAAGGTGTCGAAGCCCCCGCCGGCGTTCACGACCGTGGTCGTTCCGAACGCCGTGCTACGGATGGTGAACGTTTCGTTCTCCTCGCCGGTCGTCACGGTGACGCGCTCGACCGCGGTGTAGTCGTAACCGGGATTGCCGATCGGCGTCACGCGGGTCGCGGTGATTTCGTAGTTGCTGGCTCCCCCGGCACCCTGGTCGTTGACGCGCAAGGCATCGCTGTCGGCTTCGCCGTCGAAAGTAATGGGGGCCAGAATGCTGCCGATGGTGCCACCGACGACCTTGCCGATATCGACCGTGTCGTTGCCGGAACCACCCTTGACCACGATGGGGTCAAACGTCTGTTCGATGACGATGGCGTCGTTGCCGTCGCCGAGGTTGAAGGCCATTGACGAGACCAGGATATTTGGGATGGTAACGCTGTTGGTGCCGCTGCCGGCGAAGCCAGGAGCACTGATCGTTTCACTCGCGTCCGTCAAAACGTAGGACTGGTTGCCGATGGCGGAGAGTGTGAGCCGATTGACGATCCCGGCCCCGGCGTTGTACGTCAGCAGGCCGTTCGCAAGCTGGAGCGTGGCGGGCACGCAACGGTCGTCCAGCGCCTCGATGCCGAGGCGGCGTCGCGCCTTTTGTGCCGGCCGAGGCCGCTGGATGGGGGAGGTTGGGGAGCCAAAGATTCGAGAAAGCAAGCGTCGCATGGGAATCTCCTTCGCGCAGGTCGGGTTGTGATGACCGTCGTGGCCGGGTTGCGATCCTTCCCCGGAGTCAACGCCGCGGTCTTTCACGATTTCGCGCGGTTTCTTCCCCTGACCGGCCGAAGTGGCGATGGCTAGCATCTACTTCAAGCGGCGCGCTGTCATTTCCCTGCGCCGTTTGCCCCGTTCGCTCCAGGCGACCTTGGCATGAACGAAGCGAACTCCACCGTCGGCGCGAGCCTGTTGGAGCGGTTGCGCATCCGTGAGGCCGGGGCCTGGGAGCGACTGGCTCGGCTGTACGGCCAAACGGTTTACGGCTGGTGCCGTCGCGCCGGCGTGTCAGAAGCGGATGCCGCCGACGTTAGCCAGGACGTGTTCACCGCCGTAGCACGCAACATCGGCGACTTCCGCCGCGAGCGGCCCGGCGATTCGTTCCGCGGCTGGCTGTGGACGATCACCCGCAACAAGGTCCGCGACCACTGGCGGCGACACGCCGACCAGGCCCGGGCGGCCGGCGGGACGACGGCCCAGCAAGTCATGCGGCAGGTTCCCGAGGAATTGACATCGGACTCCGTGGCTGGTGCGGACGGCGATCTCTACCGCCGTGCCCTGGAGTTGATTCGCACGGAGTTCGAGGAGCGCACCTGGCGGGCTTTCCTGATGGTGACGGTGGAGGCCCGCCTGCCCGCGGACGTGGCTGCCGAGTTGGGCACGACACCGGGGGCCGTCTACATCGCCAAGTCTCGCATTCTCAAGCGGCTGCGCGAGGAGTTCGGCGACGTACTCGACACGACGGAGTGAGCCATGTCTCCCGCCGGTTGCCCCGACCGCCAGACGTTGGCCGCCCTCGCCGCCGGCCGGTTGTCCGGCGCGAATCTCAACGCCGTGGCCGAACACCTCGACGCCTGCCCCGCGTGTCTCGCGCTCGCGCAGGCCACCCCCGCCGACACCGAGCCGATCGTCGGTGCCCTGTGCCGGCCCGAACCGGCGGACCCGTACGTCCGCGAGGCGGGGTGCGAGCACGCCGTCGTTCGGCTGCGAGCGCTCGCCGAAGCTGGCATGACGTGCGATCCGTCAACCGTACTCGGTACGGAGCCACTTCGAAGCGCGCCGACTGAGGCGGACGGCTGTGGGCGGTATCGGCCGGTGCGTCTGCACGCCCGCGGCGGGCTGGGCGAGGTCCACGTCGCTCTCGACGAAGAACTGTCGCGCGAGGTGGCGCTCAAACGGATTCGCCGGCCGCGCGCTGGCGACCCAGACAGCCGACGGCGTTTCCTCCGCGAGGCGGAAATCACCGCGCGACTGGAACACCCGGGCATCGTGCCGGTCTACGGCCTCGTACGGAGCGGTACCGGCGAACCGTCCTACGCGATGCGCTTGATCCAGGGCGAAACGCTGGAAGAAGCGATCGCGCGATTCCACGGTACTCCCCCCTATCCCGCAAAGCCGGGAGAGGGGATGGGGGTGAGGGGCCGGGCTGGCGATGCCTCAGACCCTCACCCTCATCCCCTCTCCCGCACAGCCGGGAGAGGGGGGAAAGACTTCACCTCCCTCGCCTTCCGCGAACTGCTGGGCCGGTTCGTCGCCGCGTGCAACGCGATCGCCTACGCCCACAGCAAGGGCGTGCTGCACCGCGACCTGAAGCCCGCCAACATCATGCTCGGCGAGTACGGTGAGACGCTGGTCGTGGACTGGGGTCTCGCCAAGGTGATCGAAACCGGCGGCGCGGCGTCCGTCCTGGGCGCGTATGCGGCGGTGGCCCAAGACGGCGACGACCACACGCAAACCGGCCAGGCGCTGGGGACGCCAGCGTACATGAGTCCAGAGCAGGCCGCGGGGCGGACGAAGGCCGTTGGCCCGGCCGCGGACGTGTACGGCCTGGGGGCCACACTCTACGCGATCCTGACCGGCCAGCCACCATTGGAAGGAACGCCAGTCGCAATTCTGGAGCGCGTCCGGCAGAGTAAAGTGCCGCCACCGCGGGCGGTCAACAAGGACGTGCCGCGGCCCCTGGAGGCAGTCTGCCGCAAGGCCATGGCGCTTAAGCCGGAGGACCGTTACGCAACGCCGCTGGCACTGGCCGCCGACATCGAGCGCTGGCTGGCCGACGAACCGGTGTTAGCGCACCGCGAGCCGGCGACGGCGCAGTTGGCGCGCTGGGGCCGGCGGCACAAGCCGTGGGTAGCGGGTGTTGCTGGCCTTTTACTGACGGCGGTCGTCGCGCTCGCTGGCGGGCTGTGGGCCGTCAACCGCGAACGCCAGCAGACGGTGGCCGAACGCGACCAGAAGGAGTTGGCGCGCCGACAGGCCCAGCGGGCGTTCAACAAACTGACCGATGAGACGGTCGAGCGACTGATGGAGCGTCTACCGCAGTTGACGGACGCGGATCGGGAGTTCCTGCGCGAGATGTTGGTGCAGCACCAGGAATTTGCCAATGCCGGCGGCGACAGCGCCGATGCCCGCGCGAGCATCGCCGACGCGCAGTTCCACGTTGGGCTGATTCGCTACAAACTCGGCGATGTGGCCGGCGCGGAGGCGGCCTACCGCGCTGCCGTGGACATCCAACGGCAACTCGCCGCCGACTTCCCGGCCCAGCCGGACTACCGCGCCGACCTGGCTCGGTTTCACAACAGCCTGGGTAACGTCCTGGCGCAGACCGACCGGAGTGCGCAGGCCGAACGGGCGTGGCGCAGCGCCCGCGACATCTTCCAGCAGCTCGTCGCCGAAGTCCCCGACAAACCGTTTTACCGGCATGGCCTCGCAACGTGCCACAACAACCTCGGTACCCATTTCGTGGATGACCCGGACCAGCGACCCCTGGCCGTGGAAGCCATGACCGCGGCCATCCGCGTCCTGCAGTCGCTCGTCGCCGAATTCCCAGAGTCCCACGAGTATCGCAGCGAACTGGCTGGGAGCCATGCCAACCTGGGGGTCGTCTTGTGTCTGTTGAACCGTTCGCGCGAGGGCGAAGACGCCTATCGTGCGGCCATTGTCCTGCAGCAAAAACTGGTCGCCGAATTCCCCCGGCAGCCCGAACACGCCAGCCATCTGGCCAAGGGTCTCCAAAACCTGAGCCACGTGCTTCAGCAAACGGGCCGGCCGCGCGAAGCCGAGGACGCGCTGCGGACCGCTCTCGCCCTGAAGGCTCGAATGGCCGCCGACTTCCCCGGCGTGCCGGACTACCGCCACCAGTTGGCCCACGCGCACATCGCGTTCGGTGACCTGCTGCGCCAGACGGGCCGGGCGCAAGACGCGGAGGATGCATACCGCGCCGGCTTGACGGTTCAGCAGAAACTCGTGGCCGACTATCCCAAGGAGTCGGAGTACCGCTCCCACTTGGCACAGACCCACTACAGCCTGGGCCAGCGGCTACGAACGGCGGGCCAGCCGCAGCAAGCCGAGGACGCATTCCGCGCTTCGCGCGACCACTTCCAGCGGCTCGCCGACCAACACCCCGACGCGCCTGACTATCGCAGCAATCTGGCCATCACTCTCGATCGACTGGCCGAATCGCGAATCGCCAGCGGCGACCATGCGGCCGCCCGGCAACTCCTCGAACAAGCCCAGCCTCACCACCTGGCCGCCCTTCGGGTCAACCCGAAAAAACCGGGCTATCGCGATCCCTTCAACACCCACCTCGGCCTGGTGGCGGAAACGCTCCTGGGCATCGGCGACCACGAAAAGGCCGTTCGCGCCGCCGAAGAACTTTCTCGCTTCGAACGCGAACCGGCGAACGACCACTACCAAGCGTCTGGCTTCACCGCGCGCTGTGCGTCCGTCGTCCTGAAGGACGACCGGCTGAGCGAGGCCCGGCGGCAGGAACTCGCGCGGACCTATGCCGACCGTGCCATGTCGCTCATGCACCGGGCAGTTGAACTCGGCTTCAAGGATGCCGCCAAACTGAAAAAGGACACGGCTCTCGAATCACTCCGCACTCGCGACGACTTCCGCAAGCTCGTCGACGAACTGGAGGTCGCGCCGAAGCAACCCTGAACGCCGGCGTTGGTTCGCGTCAATCGGTCACGCAGAAGCACGACGACGGGATCGTCACGTCGGCGTGCTTCCACACCGCGTCGAACTTCGCCCGCACGCGCCGCGCCTCCTCCGGTTGCCCCCGCGCCTCCATGCACGCGGCCAAGCCGTGCAGCGACCAGCCGTTGTCCGGCCAGCGCCGCAGGTCTTCGCGGTACACCGCCTCCGCTTCGACGAGTTGACTGCCGCGCAACAGGAACGCGCCTAGCGCGTGCCGCACCGGCACGATCCAGTCCGGCGGCTCCGAGTAGCGGAGTTTGTCCTCGCGCGCGACCGCGTCGCGCAGTCGCTCCAGGCCCTCCGTCCGGTGACCGCTGCGTAGTAGGATTTCGCCGTCGAGCATCGCTCCGGCCACGGCGAAGAGGTCCGACGCCTTGTTGTTGCCGAAGGTCGCCTCGGCGTCCACGGCCGCTGCCGCCTTGCGAAACTCCTCCCGCGCCGCACGGGCCGCGGTGACCTGACCCTTGGCCGCGAATGCCACCGCCCGCGCGTGCTGTCGCAGCGCTCGCGCGATGCGGAAATTGGCCGGCGGCTCCGGCTCGGCCAGGATGTCGTCCCAGCGGCCGAACCGCTTCATCACTTCGAGCGGGGCCGCGGCGAACCCATCGACGATAGCCGCGTTCTCCTTCACCGCCAACCACGCCGGCGGCACGTCGGCAATCGCTTCTCGCAGCGTGGCCAGCGCCGTCTTCGACTCGCCGCGCATCATCGCGGCGAACGCGAGCATGTGGTGGTTGTGGGCCATGTACAGCCGGTAGAAGCCCTGCTCCGGCGCGACCTTCCGATACGCGTTGTCCGCGGCGATCGCTGCCCGGTTTGCGTCGATCGCCTGACCCCAGCGACCGCGGCGGATGTCGATGTGCGACGGCATGTGCAGAAGGTGGCCCAGCGCCGGCGTCGCGCCGCGTAGCCGACGAGCGGCCTCGTCGGCCCGGCCGGGGTCGGGCGACGCTTCGACGGCGTGGATGTACAGGTGCAGCGCCAGTGGGTGGTCGGGGCTTTGCTTCAGCACCGCTTCGAGCGTGCGGAGGATTTCCAGCGTCTCCGCCTCGGGCTTGCCGTCGGCCGTCCACAGTTCCCACGGCCGCAGATTCATGAGAGATTCGGCGTACAGTGCCCCGATGTCGGCGTCGGACGGGAACCGCGCCCACACGTCCTTCATCGCCTTGGCATAGGCGGCTTCCAGCGGCTTCGGGTCGTCCGGCATCGGGTTGGCGTAGCGGTGGCCGAGCGCCTCGATCAGCGCCCGGTCGGCCGCCGGCG
>CAZNSL010000021.1:0-16257 GCA_964574975.1 uncultured Alcaligenaceae bacterium
CGCCGTTCCACCGGCGGCACAATGCTCGCCGGGTCGCGGTCATCGTCGGTACTCCCACTCAGAACGGTGCCTCGTCGCTGCCCCACCGCGCCAGGACTTCCGCCTGTCGTTGCGCCTCGCGCTCTTCCTCGGTCATCCCGTCGAGAGCGCCCGCCGCAAGCAGCTCGTCGTACTCGGCTGCGATGCGCCCTTCGAGCCAGAGCGCCCACTCGGCCATATCGTCCTGCGTCGGCTCGTAAGGCACCGGATCGTAGCAGTAGTCGCTGTCGGTCGGGCAGTAGTCGGCCGTGTTCGCGGGGATCGAGTAGCGGGTCATCATGGCGAAAACCTTTCGGGGCGAAGGTGGTCAATCGACTCTGATAGCTACCCTAGAAGACTGCCCTGCAATATGCAATACAAGTAATCCGAAAAAAAAATACAAAATCGTTATTGTGGAACACAGCGCAACTTGCCTATACTCGTGTATGGCATTTTTCTTGAGGGCGGGATAATGTTGGGCACTATGCCGCGACCGAAGAAGATCGACCGACCGCGCCGCAGTCGCACCTACCGACTGCCCGAAGACCTCATCGACGGGCTGGACGGGCTGGCCGAATCCAACCGACGCCCATCCACGTCGGAACTGGAAATCGCCATCGAAGAACACCTCCGCGCCCACGATCGCTGGCCCCCGAAGCCGATCAAGAAGTCCAAGGCCGACTAGCCCCGCGTCGCCGCCCCACCTCCCGTACACCACAGCCGGCACGGCGACCCATACGCCGATCGCGGCGACCAACGAGTGTGGCCGACGGCGTGTAGTGGGTCACTGGTTGCCCTCACAGGTGTCCCATCGCATCGTCAGGCCGCGACGCCGGAGCCGCTGGGCGCGCAGTTTCGCGGCGTCGTAGGATCGGCCGAGAGCCGACGCCGCACTCGCCAGAGACTCCGCGGACATTAGCACCGCATCGTCGGCTGGCGTCCACTGCGGCCGTCCCGACTGGCGCATCGCCTCGGCCCACGCCCCACCGATGGGGCGATTGCTCGCGGCGATGCGATTCGCCGCGCGTACGGCATCGGGGCACCGCTGTCCGCGCCGCCCGGCCGATATGGCGGCGGCGGCCCTAGCTCGGACCTCCGGCGTCGCCAGCATCGACCGGGCGCACTCGCCCGCGACCTTCTCGGGCGCGTACTCGCGGTAGAGGCGCGCCGTACCGTCGTTGACGGCGGGCACACCGATCGCTCTGCGCCAATGGTACACCGTCACAGGCGACACGCCCCACCAGTGGGCCACGGCTATCTCGGACTCCGTGCGGACGGCGCGAGCCAGATCGTCGGCGATGATAAGGCCGGCCCCGCCGCCGCGCGATTCGGCCCGCCGACCCACGGGCCACGGGATCGGCCCGTGATGCCAGCCGGTGACGCGCACGTCGCAATCGCGGTACTCGCACAGGACGATGCGCCCGCGCTGCCACGCTGGGGACGCATACGGCCCGGAGATCAGGCGATATCGGTCGGCGTCGGTCACAGTTCCAATCTCACCTGCCGAGTAGCGGGATCGCCGCTACCACCCGATAGACCCTGCCCCCGATGTGGGCCACGTCCCATGCGCTCCCGTCCGGAACGTGCCCAACAATGGCGGGCACTACGCCCGGCCGGTCGATCAGCCGGTACTCTCCGGGGCACGAGGCCCGCACCATCTGGGGCCGGCGGGCGTACGCATCGCCGGCAAAGTCCACACCGCGGTCGCCCTCGCAGGTGGTTCCCCTCGTCCAGACTCCACGCCCGTGGAACGGGCTGTAGCAGGCCCGGACTTCTTCGCCATTTATACTCCATGCTGCGATGGGGCTGTCGTCGTATGCGGCCAACCACTGCCGTTTTTTCTCTTCCCAGGCGGCGAGTTTCGCCGCCCGGTCCGCAGCCGAAAGCCGCGGGCCAGGGACCGCGTTCTCGGTCCCTGGCCCCCAATCAAACGGCATGTCGTCTTCGTACATCGATGCACCTCGCCTGATAGCGCCCGGCCCGAAGTGGGCCGGGCAAAGGGGCCGGCGGGAGCGCGACTGCCCGCGATAACGATGCGGCCCAGAGGGTCAGCCCACCGGCGGACCATCCGACACCGAGACGACGTAGCCGGCGAGCCGCGCCCCCGCGGCACGCATGTCGTCGGCGGTGTATTCTTGGCCACGCGGGGGCGCGCCGTCGAACTCGACGGCGATGACCTCGCTGCACAGAGCAGCGAGGTGCAGTGGCAGGTTACCAGCGACGCGCTTGCCGCGCACGTCGTCGGCTACGGCCGACGCGAGGACAGGTATGCGGATCGGCGGGTCCGTCGCCACCAGAATGGCGTCGCGAGCGACGTTCGCGACGCCGCCGATTGATTCGGCGATGAATGTCACGGCCGCCGTGTGGCGGCTAACGATTAGCTCCGGGATTCTCACGGCGATAACCTCTTATGGGACACTTCGCCCTGCCCGCACCGTGCGGGCAGGGCGTCCAAATGGGGCGGGCGTGCGGGGAGGGGATGGATACCCTGGGGCCGTCCCGCACGGCCATCGGGAGTCGCTACAGGGCTGCCGCCGTCGCCTCGTTGGCCGCGCGCTCTGCCTCGCACTCGGCGAGGTAATTGGCGATGGCCGCGGGCAATCGGGCCGCAATAATGCGGGTCTGCCCGCCGCTCTCCCAGTCGAGAGACTCGCCCCGGCCTCCGCAGCTGATAGTGCACGTCGACTCGACGGTCCTCTTGTGATGGTTTCGGCCATCCCATCCGCAGCTATCGATCTTTTCGGCGACAAGTCTGCCGCCGACGCTGATATAGCCGACTCCGATGATCGTTACGTCCCATGGACGATTTCGCCACTGGCTCGCGCCAGTGCAGATGCGTATCGCGCGGCACACTACCCCGGCGTCGTCGGACAGGATGACGCCGGCAGGGATCGGGCCGAGTAGGTCTGCGAGGCGGGATCGCAGCGCCGCCAGGCTGTCTTTGCGGGCCGCGACCGCTGCGCTAATTTGGTCGATGATCTGAGACATGCCGAACCCCCTTCGCCGTCTGCATACCGAGCAGATCTCACCCTGTTAGTCGGCCCGACCATCGGGCCGTCCAGCCTGCACCGACGCGGAGGTCAGGTGAGACGCAGGCCACTGCCCCCGGAGGGGACAGGGTGCAGCTAGTCGAGCCAGATCGTGGTGTCTGGCGACTCGCCCTGATGCCCCTCGTGCAGATCGTATAGGTCGTGCGGCATGTCGCCGAGCCGCACCAGACCCTCCGGCATCTGCGCGATCGCCGCGTAGCGGCGATACTGCCCAGGTGTGAGATCGACGCGGCCGATGACCGCGCCGTCACGGTACCGCGTCACACTGTAGCTGGTAGTCGTCTCTGTCGCCATGATCTATCTCCCGATTGCCCTGCCACCAGTCCCGCCGGTGGCCCCGGTCCCCGGCTCACGCGGCCGGGGCGGTTATCACTACACCTATAAGTGTAGCACGGTGCTAGCACCGTATCAATGCGGTTTAGGTTTTTTTTTGATTTTTTTCGCCACCCTCGCGGCGCGCGTCACGGCGTAGCTGACGGCCTCGGACTGACTGACTGGATGGCCGCGCTCTTCGGCGAGCGCCGCGCGCAGAGATTCCAGCCGATCTACTACGGCTGGCTGAACGCGCACATTGAGCTGCGGGAGCTGACTCGGCATGACTGGATACTCCTAGCGCGGTGCTAGGAGTATAGCCGAGGACGGGCAGAATTGCAACGTACTATCGTCGCGGCACGGTGCGCAGCCGCTCGTGCAGCGTCGGCCGCGGTGCGACGGTCGGCACGGCCCGCCGCGGCTGTGCTCCGGCCACGGCCCGCCACTCGCGGCAAGCGACGGCCTGCCAGCCCTGACCGACGACGACGGCGGCGCAATCGACTGCGACGTTGGCGTCGCTGGCACCGCCGGCGACCAACTCCAGGTAGGGCGCTCGAATCTGCGCCAGCGACGCGCCGCGTGTCGGCGCGTAGACGTACACCCCGCCATCGGATCGCAGCCCACGCACCACTAGACCGTCGCCGCCGAAACTCGACGCCCCACCGCGGGATGCCGCTACCTCACAGTCGACGAACGACATCGACGACCCCGACACGGCGAATGCCCCCGGTGGCGGCCATTCGGCTCGGCCGGCCGTCTCGATGCGGACGCGCTCGGCCGCGAATCGACGACAGCGAAACGCCGCCGTGAAAGCGTTCTGGGCCGGGTGGTGCCCCGGCCCGAACACGCAGTCGCGGACCAACACGTCCTGGCATTCTTCCTCCGCGTACAGGCACGGCAGACGGCATCGCTCGACCCGGATGTCGGTCGCCGTGTTGAGTTGCAGTGGGCCGCCCGTGCAACCCTCGATCACCGCGCCGGAGGACGAGATCACGTCCACGGCCCCGCCGTAGGCGTTCGCCCCGCCGAAGTCGCAGTCGATAAGGCGTAGGCCCACCGTGCCCTTGAACATGCCGGTCCAAGCGACCGGGTTAGCGTTCGGGGCGTTCTCGAATCGCACGCCCTTCACCACCACATCGACGAGCGGTTCAGTCCAGGCGAGCAGGGCCGGGCCGTAGGACATCCTAAGCGGCTGATTCAGCCGGATGACCGCGCCCTCGACGCCGACGACGCGGCGATATTCGCCTCGCCCCGCATCGGCCGAAGGGCCATCGGTAACGTACATCCACTGGCCGACGAGGATCGTCGTGGACTTCTCGGCGAGCGTCACCGAGGAGTCGCCTTCCTTCGGCTGGCCGCACGGCCACGCCTTGCGGAACCGCAAGAAGCAGTCGGTCGGCTGCCCCTTCGGCTCCGTCACCATGCCCGTCGCGTTGACCGCCGTCACTCGGCAGATCGTGGACCTTGGTCGAGCATTCCATTGGCCAAACTGGAATCGGAACATCCAGTCGCCCACCTGTACGGGGCCGGCAACATCGGTGACGGCCGTATAGCCCATGCCGCCCGCCATGCCGAGCAGAACGGGGGAGGACGACAGCCCTCGGAGCGTGCTGCCGCGCGCGTCGCCGATCAGCTTCGCGCCGCTCGTAATGAGTGGAGCGCGATCCACGACCGTGATGCCGGCCGGTAGTGTCGCGGTGCCACCATCGCGGAGCGCGGCCTCGATAGCGGCACGGTTCTCCGTCGCCGTGGCCGCTGGCGCGGTCGTGCCGTCGGCACCCGCCAGGGACGCCAGTGCCACGAGTGCAGCTGCCACGAGTGCTGCGGCGGCGAGTCGGATGCGGTCTGTCACGATGGTACTCCGTATGGTTTGACGGGCCGGGGCGGCGCGATCTTGCGATAGCCGAGCTGGCGGGCGACGTGGAGGACGAACGGGGCGCTCAATCGGAGGACGCCGAGTTGCCGCTGCACGCGATGCACGGCGGCCCCGAACTCGACCTCGTCGCGGGTCAGGTCGGCCCCGACGTGGACGGTGCCGTGCGCCAGCCCGCGGGACGGCGTCACGGTCGTGCCCTCACCCGCGCGAGGAAATCCGCCGCATCGCATACGACGAACGAATTCCACGAATTCCACGAGCCGAGATGCCCGTGCCAGAAGTGGTGCGTGCGGCAGAGGCTAATCAGGTTGGCCGGGTCCAACTCCTCGCCCGGAAAGGCGTGGACCGGCCGAATGTGGTGGACCTCGACGCTCTGCCGGCCGCCGCACGCCGCACAGGTCGGGTGAGCCGTCAGGTGCTGGCGGCGCAAGGCCGGCCACGCCGAGGCTCGGCCCTGCATCGCAGCTATCGCTCGCTCGATCGCGCCATAGATCACGATGAAACACCCCGGCGGTACTCTCGTACCCGAACGGCCCCTCGTCCCTAGCCGTCCCGCCGCCCGTCATGGGCCGCCGACCGGGGCTAGCCCGCGCCCAACACGCCGTTGCCGTACCACGGTAGCTCGACTGGGAGCAACGCTCGCCACAACGCGGCCGCTTCCTCGCGGCCGAACGCACGGACGAACGTGCCCCACTCCTCGCCCTCGGCCAAGTGCCACCGAACGATGGGGGCGACCGGATACGGAAAGTAGCTTTCGCCCATAGTTGCAGGGCCGGGAGTTGCACCCGGAAGTCGGTGGTTATGAGCCACGACGGGCACTGGCCACCCTGCACGTTGCCGGCAGATAACCCGCTGCCGACGGCCGGGAGATTCTGACCACCTCCCTTCCCCGATGGACGGGCGAAGGGAAGGGAGGCTGTTAGTCGCGCCCGTCCAGCCATCGCTGGATCAGCGTCAGGATCACGGGGATCAGCGCCGTCCAGTCGAAGCCGACCGGCTTCGGGTCCACGCCCTGAACGGCGTGCGAATCGACGGCCCGTTGCAGCGCGTCGGCGGCCTCGGTCTGCGACCCGGCGAACGGGGCGGTCTTCGCTATGCCAACGGGCGCGGGTACGTCGCCAACCACCGTGCCCAGGGCGAAGCCGAGGACGTGGTAGGCGTCGTGAATCGCGCCTCGCAAGTCGAACGGGAGGGAGCCGCGCGCGTAGCCGATCAGGCGGCGCAGCTCCGCGAGCGGGAATTCTTTTGGATATTCGCAACCGACAGGCTCCACGGCTCATTCTCCTTTTGCGGGGCGATTGACTCTGTTACCAACACCCGGCCCACGGATCGAACGTGGCGAACGGTCGTGCGATGATGCCTGCGACGCCGTTCGGGTCCATACCCGCCGGGTCGCTCGGTCATCGACCGCATCCCCCCGGCCCACACGACCGGACGCCGAAGCCCATCGACGGGGCGAAGCCCATCGACGGGGCGAAGCCCATCGGGGCCGCGTACATCGGCGGTGCGTAGGTCGGGTAGTACGTCGGCGCGGCGCGTGGGGCATAGGACGGCACGCCGCAGACCCCGCCGGCACAGCCACTGAGACCGCACGCCCCCGGCGTCGCACAGACGCCAGCGGGGCAGCCGTTCGGGCCGCAGACCGGCGCGGCGAACGACTGGTACGCGGGGGCCGGTGCATACGACACCGGCTGCGGCCGGGCGACCTGTTGCGGTGGCGGCGGCAGGTACTCGGCACGCTGGGCCTGCCGGGCGTGCGGCCGGGCCGCGACGACCTGTGCGGCGACCGCCAGTTGCAGCGCGTAGCGGGTGGCCTCATCCGCACGAACGGCGGCGGGCAGAATCAGGGCGAGTGCGAGAGCGGTACGGAGCATCGTCGGTCCCTCGGTGACGGGCGAAACGAATCAGTTGGCCGGCAGTGACAGTCCGTGTGGCACGGCCTTCTTATGGGCAAGGTCGTAGGCACAAAAGACGAACTGACCATCCGCCAGCAACTCCCGGCGGCCAGGCAATTCCCTCTCGGCGACGACATTGATCGTCACGGTTTTTGCGCCGACCTTTGTGACGGTGCCGGAGACTAAAACCAAATCCTTTACCTCGGCGGGGCGGTGGAATGTCACGCTGTTGATGGCGAGAGTAACCGCGTCTCTGGCGGAGGGTGAGTCGTACAGTAACCGCCGGGTCGTGATGCCGGCGCATCGGTCCATTTCGGCGAGCAGTTTGCCGCCGAATAACATCGGCGGGTTAGCGTTGCAGTCGGCCGGGAACACCACGAACGACGTAGAGTGAGTGACGTTTCGCGCTGGCTGCTGACTGGACGCCAGACAGACGAACACGGCGAAGCACACCGCGGCGACTCGGCACTTCATCGGCTCGCATCCTCCGTTAGAACAGCCACAGGGGCAACTGCGTCCGCCAGGCCGGCGAACGACCAGGAGTCGTCCTGCGCGAGCATCCGGGCGAACGTCTGGCCGGCACACCAGAAGCCCGACGTACTCGGCTCGCCCGGCCCCACCGGGCCGGTGTGGGCCGAGCCGCCCCAACTGTTGTTAAGTCGGTTCCCATCGTTGTGGCATCCTTGCATTCCCGGCGGACAAGGCCCGACGAACTCTTTCAGCACGAGACGATGCACCTTAATGGTCTTCTCGTTGCCCTGGTGGCTAAAGCAGACCGTCTTGTAGCCGTTCGCCTGCACGGCGCAAGCCAACGGAGACCACGAGCCAGACACGATGTGCCACCCTTTTTTGCGGACCTTGGAAGTCCAAACGCGGCCGTCAGCAGAGACGCCATATCCCGGCCAGCCGGCAATCGGCCGGATTTCTGGCAGACCACCTACGGCATTCATGGTGCTTCTCCGAGGGTCGGGGCGATTGACTCGCTACCGACACCCACCTGGACCGCACGACCGACCGCCGAAGCCCATCGACGGGCCGAGTCCCATCGGGGCCGCGTAGATCGGCGATGCGACCGGCGGCCCGAACGACGGAGCGTAGGTCGGGTAGTACACCGACGCCGTGCGTGGCGCGTAGGACGGCACGCCGCAGGCCCCGCCGACGCAGCCGCCGAGGCCGCAGGCACCCGGCGTTGCACAGACGCCGGCCGGGCAACCGTTCGGGCCGCACGTCCCTACCACGCCGCAAGGAACGTACCGCACCGGTGTGGGCACGGTCGCAACGGGTCGTGCCGGCAGCGTGCATTGCGGTAACAGGTAGAGCATGTCGCGCGGCGGCTGGGCCGCGACGGGCAGAGCGAAGGCCAGTACGGCGAACGCGGATCGAATCATCGGTCGTCCTCGCAATGGTTCGGGCGAGTCATTTGGCTTCAGCGGCCATCGCCTTAAGGTCGTCGTCGCCGACGTTCTCGGCATCGGCAAGAATCGCATCGGCGAGTACGTCAGCTTGCTCGGCCGTCGCACACAGCCGGCGGCAGCGGTTCCGCAGTGCCCGCACGGTCAACCGCGAGGGGTTGCGCACGTCGCTGGCCAGCAGCAGACACCCCGCCAAGAGCGGTAGCACCTTGAGCAGCAAGTCGAGAATCTGCTGCCAGTCGAACTCGAAGTCCGCTGCCAGCGAGGCACGGGTGGCAATCCGCTTCGCGCGGGCAGTCAGGATCGGGCGTTGCTTCGCTTCTGCGGCCGGCATTTGCGTCTCCCTTAGACGACGGATGGGATCGTGGACCGCGGCGCGGTCGCGCCGTCGGGTATGGCCTTCGACCCGGCGAGTAGGCCCGCGCCGTTCTCCGACCAGGAATCGCCCCAGCTATTCAGGATGCGCACGCCATAACCGGCGGCGACCGGATCGGACCCGAACGCGGCGTCGATCACCGGTACGCCCACGAGCTTGCCGCTGGCGTCGCGGAGCGTGCCGTAGAGCTGCGACCCTTCCACCAGGTCCATGATCGCCACCGAATGGCTCCACCAGTTGAAGTCGCCGATCACCGGCACATTGCACAGCAAGAGCGTGCCGACTTGGTCGAACGTCAGTTTGCGGTCGTATTGGGCGGCCTGAAGGTCCACGAACCCTTCGGTAACTTTGTGCAGCGCTGCGTTCGCCCACGTTTCCGGCCGGTCGTTGGTGCGGCTCATGGATCGCTGCGGCCAGAATTCCTCCGACGGCACGCCGCGTTCGGTGAGGAAGTCGAGTCCCTGCGCCCCCCAGCCGCCTTCGTCGCGGTAATTCTTGATGACGCATGCGCCGGCGTACGCGCTCAAGCTGACGTAGGGCTGATTCATCGCGGCCCGCAGGAGCATCACGCACGACGTTCCGCTGTGGAACCAGCAGTAGCCCTTGCCGTTCTGGTCGAGGGACGGAATCGGCTGGCCGAATTTGCCGACGTTGCGCACGTCCGACAACTGGCCCTTCGAGGCGACCTTCTCGCGGATGCGTTCGGACCATTCCGAACGCGGGATCAGCGGCATATCGACGGCGGCCAGAGGCGGGGCGCAGTCCAGGTAGCCGACGGGGTAAGTCGCGTAGTCTCGCGGAATCAGGCCACGCGACTTGCGTTCGCCGCCGACGACGGGATCGGTGGCGGCGAGATCGGCGTTGCCGTCGTGGAGTAGCACTTCGTAGCTCACGTCAACCACCGTACTTTCGCAGGAGGGCAAGGAGGTCGGCGACGCTCGCCGGTAGCGGCCCCTCGAATCCAGCCGTGCCATTCGACACGATGATCCAGGGAGTTGATGCGCGCGGCCGCTTCATCGCGTTCTGCCACGTCGCCGACTCGTTCGCCGTCGGCACGTCCTTATCCCAGCATCGCCATTCGGGTTGCTGACCCGGACCCTTCGGGCACTTCGCGTTTAGGTAATCGCGCACTTCCTGCGAGTAGAGCGCGGCAACTTGCCCGGCCGGGTATCTGGCTAGGTCGGCCGCCTCATAGACGAGCAGGACGCGCAGGCCCGCGCCGGGGATTGGCGCGGGCGATGGCGGGTCGGGCGTCGGGCCAGGTGGCGTCGGCCCCGGCGGCGGCGCGTCGCCGACGACGAGAACGAACGCCACCCGTGCGAGTTCACCCGACGCCGACGAACCGACCGCCACGAACCGATACCGCGCCGGCCGCAACCCGCGCGTGTCGAGCAGGAACGTCCTCGCGTCTTTCAGGACCGCCGTCGGCACCGGGTCGATGCCGTCCAGGCCGACGAACTCGATCCCTACCGCGTCGGTCTTGGGCACGAACAGGGCGTATTGCCCGTTCGGGCGCACTTCGGGCGGGATGTCGAGGGTCGGCGGGGCGGACAGTGCCGCCGCCGTCAGCAGAGCCGATAGGACGAGAGACGCCGATAGCCTCATAGCACCCTCACTGGATCTGCCGAGTGGCCTTCTGAACCTCGGTCGTCAGCGACTTGATGCTATCGTTCAGGTTGTGCATCACCTTGCGGTCCTCCGCGCAGTCCACTCGAAGAGCCTTCAGTTCCTCGCGGAAGAGAACGCGATCCTCGCGGGCCTGCAAAAGCATCTCGTGCTGCAAGTACAGAAAGCTGCCGGCGAGAATCGCGGCGGCCGAGAGATTAGCGGCCGCCTTCCAGACGCCGGTCAGGCCGAGCGAACCGCTGCCGTTCACAGTAATCTTCTCCGCGGTCGGGGCTGTGACTCGGATTAATGACTCTGGGTGCGAATCACTCACCGCGATCCTCCGACTTACCTGTTCGGCCGTCCACTTGCCAGAATACGGCAGGCTTGTACGCGCCGCAAGGGGATTGCCCTATACTGAATGCCAGTTGAGGGGCACCACCGCCATGCAACTCCGTTACGGCGCGTACCTGTTCCCGCGGAACTCGGTGCGTATCGCCATCGACAAGACGACCGTCCTCGGCCCCTCGGGCGAGCCGACCGCGCAGAAGCTTCGCTGGGTCGTGAGCGGGGAGTTCGTCGGCACGTCGCCGGGCACCACCGGCCCGCTCAATCTGAGCCGCGCCATCAGCGCGATGGACGCTAACCTTCAGGTGCCGTACCGCGACCTCGTGTTCGCCACGGACGGCGGCGCGCCCTGCCTGTCGCTACGCAATCAGGGGTCGTCCTCCGGCGTCGTTATCACCAGCGTTTCGCTCCCGGAAGATCGCAACGCCTACGCGACCTATGCGCCGTTCAGCTTTACCGCCGAGGCCGAATACCCTCTCGTCGGGACCAGCCCCGACGCGCCGCGCTACACCGCATGGAGTGAGACGGTCGAGACATCGGGCGGCCTGCCCGGCGTCGTCTGGCGACCGGCGCTCAACGCCTCGCTGCAACGTCAGGTGGTGACGCCCCAGGCGACGCCGTTTACGCTGCGGCAGTCGGGGTCGGCGACCGCGCTCTGGCGACCGCCCGTGGCGAACCTGCCGATCCTGGCCGGCGCGGTCGATATGGTCGAACGAACGATTAGCGAATCGGCGTCCGGGAACCAGTTCACCGTGAACTGGTCCTACACCTACGAGAGCGCCCGGCCCATGCGGCTTCGGCCGCGAGCCGTACCGAGGTAACGATGGCATTCGCAACCCTATCCTGGATCGGTGGCGCGATGGCCGTGCGGCAGGTGGCGCGCGCCACGCTGACCCTGGCCGATGCCGCGGATACCCTCACGCTCACCGTGTCGGACAAGGTCGTGACGTACACTTGTACCACGGGCGTCGAGGCCGACGAAGTGAGCGCGTTCGCCGACGCCATCGCTGCCAGCGCCGAATTGGAGTTCAAGGACTTGGAACTCACCGTCAACGGGGCCGAATTGATCCTCACCGGCCCCCTCGACGGCACCCCGTTCACGGCGTCCTTCGGGGGAACCGGCGTGACCTGGACGCCGGGAACGGCCGTATCGCCGACCGGCCCCAACTGGTGGACGGACGCCTCCAACTGGCGCGAGGGCGCGGTGCCGGCGGCCTCGGATCACGTCGTCATCGACCGGACCAGCTACCCCATCAAGTACGGCATCGGATCAGGCAGCGGCATCAGCCTTACCTCGCTCAAGATCGGACCGGACTTCACCGGCACCATCGGCCTGCCGGATATGAACGAGGCCGGCTACGTCGAATACCGCGACCGATTCCTGGTCGCGGCGGTCGCTACCTTGGAGTTCGATGGCGAACAATGCGGCGGATGCCGCATCAACACCGGGGCCGCGACCGCCGCCGCCGTCACCGTCCTGCGCACGGGCCAGGGGACGTTCGACCCGGCGTTCGAGTTGCTGGGGTCGAACGCCGGGAACAGCCTGAACGTCGTCAGCGGGCAGGTCGGCGTCTGCCTCCAACCGAATACGACCGCGAACTGGCCCACCGTCCGCGTCGGAAGCCTGGGCGATAACCTCACCGACCCGCCCACCGTCATCGTCGGCCCCGGATGCACGCCCGCCACGGTGACGGTCAACGGCGGCACGCTCGAACTGCGCGACAGCATCACGACCGGCAGCGTCCGCGGCGGCACGGTGAACTTCGTGCGTGCCGCCGCGGCGGGCACGCTGACGCTCGACGGCGGCACGACGAACTGGCGGTCGTCGGGCGGCATCACGACCGCGCTCAGCGTCGGCGGCGGCGCGACGTTCGACGGCCGGTTCCACCCGGCCCCGAAGTCGATTGCCGCCATGACGGTGTACGGCGGCAGCAAGAGCTTCGTCCCGAAGTCGGTCTGGACCTTCACGACCGGCATCAACGTCATCCGCTGCGGCCTGCCCACGGAGGGCGGCCAGGAGAACGTGGCCGTCGTCGACCTCGGCGAGCACGTCACCCTGACCGTCGCCGCCGGGCCGTGATCGTGGTCGGACGGGAGAGCGCGCTATGGACGTGTATTGGGCCGGTACCATTGGGGCCGAAGGCGGCAGCTACGCCTGCTCGCACGGGTCCGCGCCGGGCGTCGCCTCGATTCAGTGCAAGGCGACCTTCGCCCCCGGCGGCCCCGCCATCGCGGGCGTCTTCGCCATGTCCGACGGCCTCGGCGGCGTCCTGCAACTGCCGGACTGCAAGCTGCAGTCCATCGGCTTCGCCGCCGGCCCTAGCGGCCTCGTCGCCAATCTCACCATCCTGGACCGACGCTACAAGTGGCGGTTCGCCACCATCAGCGGCGTCTACAACCAGAAGGACCAGAAGGGGCAGGTCGCCAAGTGGACTGAGAAGAAGCCGGTCGAACTGGTCAAGCTGTGCCTGGAAGCGATGGGCGAGAAGTCCTCGTCCATCGTTATCGGCCTGCCCAACGACGCACGCCCGGAGGTCAATTGGGACTACGCCAACGCGGCGCAGGCACTGGAAGCCATCATCGACCCGCTCGGCTGTCGGCTCGTCTTCGACTACGCGACGCAGCTCGTCGCCGTCGTTCCTGCCGGTGTCGGCAGCGCTCTCCCCAACGGCCATATCGCGGAGGATAGCGTCGGTGCGAACGTGCCGAACGTACCGGACACCATCGAGATCGTCGGCGCGCCCGCCCGCTACCAACTGCGCATTCCCCTGCGGGCCGTCGGGCGGGACTTCGACGGCCAGTGGAAGCCCATCGACGACCTCAGCTACGCCCCGTCCCAGGGGCAGGGCGGATGGTCGAAATCCACACCGCCCAGCTTCCCGAACGTCGTCGCCACGAGCAAACACACCATCGAAGAAGCCGAGGCGCTGGCCAAGCAGTTCGTCTACCGCGCCTATCAAGTCGATGTCGAGCGCTATCCCATCACGCCCCCCGGCCGGAAGACGAAAGTCTCCAAGCCCAAGGATGTCGTCCTCACAGCGCAGAAGGTCACGACCAAGACGGACGCCGACGGCAACCCCACCGAACTCCCCGCCATCGCCCTCGGCACGCACTGGCCGGGCGGCATGGGCTGGAAGAACAGCGGCGAGTACGCCGTCGTCAAGACGCAATTCCAGGTCGATGACCAGAACGGCATCATCGTCTTCGACCGGCCCGTCTTCCTCCTGGCGGACGACGGTAGCGGCGTCCAGGAGGCCAACCTGTACTACGAAGGTGGCGTCATGATCCGCGACGAAAAGACCCATCAGGTCGTTCGCTGGACTAAGAAGTACGCCACGGGATCGAAGCTCTCGACGAAGCCCCTGTCGATCCTGCACGAAGACATCCGCTACGGCATCGAGCAACTGTACCTCGACAACGGCCACGAGAAATCCACGCTCGACAATGCCAAAGACTGCGAGAAGATCGCCGGGTACTACTTCAAGGGCGCGGTGGTCGGCCTCGCGGCCGGCGAGAGCGCCGACCGGACCTACAACGGACTCACGGCCGTGGGCATGGACGGTAAGACCCAGCAGGTCAGCATGAGCGTCGGGTCGGGGGGCGCGGAGACGCGCGCGTCGCAGAATACCGAACACGTCCCCTACATCCCGAAATACCCGGAACGCCGCCGCAGGGAGGCCGAACTCACGAAGGTCGGCGACGATGCGGCACGCGCCCAACGGCAGGCGCTGGCGAAGGCCCGCATCCTCGCGTACACGGGGAGGACGTGAGCCGATGCGCGGCGAGTCCACCGACGACGTTTCCCAGGTGCGGTTTCTGCGCGTCCGCAACGAGAGCGGCGAGGAAATCCCCGGCGGCGCGGCCATGAAGAACCTCGGCGTCATCAAGGACGGCGAGCGACTGTTCTTCCGGGTCACCAAGCCCGACGAGGACAACATGAAACCGGGCACCATCATCTTCAACACGCGCGTCCCCATCGCGGCCGCCGCCGACGGCATCGGCACGCGCGACCTGCCCTTCTGGGCGCTCGTCGATGCCGCCCCGCCGCTCGCCGGGCCGCTCGGCACGGAGAACGGCGAGTGGCACCTTCTCAGCGGCGGGAAGGGATTCCTGTCGATGGGGACCGATGCCGACGATGCGGCCTACGCGATGGTGGTCGGCAACGAGGCGGCTCTCGCCGAACCGCCCGAACCCGGTTGCGGCCTGTACATCGACGAGGCCGACGGCAAGCTCAAGGTCAACGTCGGCGCCCTGGCCGGCGACGGCCTGATGGCGGACCCGGCCAACAACGGTGACACGGTCTGCAAACTAAGGATCGACTGCATCGTCCAGGACGTAGTGACCGATGTCACCTGCGAAGCTGGCCCGCCAGCGTACATGGTCACCACCGTCACACCGCTGCCGTTCCCGAACGTCGTCGAATGCCCCGGCGACTCCGAGGACGAATCGACGGCCGCGGTCGTTGCGATGGGGTACTAGCATGGCGCTTTGGGTGCCGTTCGACAGGTCTAGCGAGTGCGCGTGCTGCGAGCAGTCGCTAACCTGCGCCTGCATGGATGCCATCCCGCTGAGCGATCCCGACCCTGGCATCCTGCCCGTCGACCGATGGATCGAGGTGACGGTCGAGGTTCTCACCTCGGCGCTCGACCCGTGCTTCGTTGGCGGCGACCCGTTCTGGGAGGCCAACATGCAGGGACTGCTCGACGACTGGACCGGGGCGCTTCACGGCAAATCGTTTCTGACCCGGCCGGTCTTCCTGATCGACTCGGCGTGCGATTGCTACCTGGCCAATTGCTTTGCGCATCCCGACACGACCATCGACATCTTCACGGCCTTCGATGCGATCCGGTCGCCGACGTGCCACACGATGTACTGCCAGTTCGCGTCGCCGGGTCTCATCGGCGATGCCATCTGTCCGTACCCGAATCAATTCCTGAACTTCGCACTCCTCGACCAAACCAACCCGGAGGACTGCGTGAATCTGTCCATGCCGAATCGCATTCTTCTGAACGGGCCGACGCCGGGGCCGCCATTCTGCGGCAACCCGGTGATGACGGCCGGAGACGAGGCGGTCATCGACTCGTTCGAGTGCGATCCGTTCGAGCTGGTGTTCCAGCACAACTTTACTCTGATCGGTAGCTGGTTCGCCGGCTATTGGGCGGTCGGGCAAGGGCGCATCCGCCTGACGTGCTTGGAGTGGACGCCATGAAGCCGTGCGGCCACGACGGCGATAACGACCAGTGCCGGGTCTGCCGCGTGGCGCGCGCCAATCCTCGCTACGCGGCCCGGTGGTCCCGCCCGTCGCCGCCCGCCGGCCTCGCGCAGCGGACGCCGCGCGGCGGCGTCCGGCAGGGCACGGGTGTCG
>CAZNSL010000022.1:0-15963 GCA_964574975.1 uncultured Alcaligenaceae bacterium
GGCAGTCGTGCTGGCGCTAGCCGGACTGGGCCCCGCACAGACCGTCCAGTCCGGCTTGGTGTTGCACCTCAACTTCAACGGCAACGTCATCGACCAGGCCACGGGCGACGGGAGCCAGGACGGGACGATCCAGCGCCCGTTCAACGGGAACGTCGCCGACCCGGGCAACTACACGACGACGAGCGTGAGTGCCGGGCTAGGGACGGGCTTCCGCTCGCGCGGGACGGTGGCTCCGAACGCGGACAATAACTACGTCGCCATCGGCACCGCGTTCAACTCGCTGTTCTCGAATCCTACCGGCAGTTTCACGACCGCGTTCTGGACGAACTTCGCAGTCGGTGGCAATACCGGCGACCCGTCGTTCGTCTCGAACAAGGACTGGGCTTCTGGCAGCAACAACGGGTTCGTCGTGGCGACGGCGGGCGACGGTCACCTCCAGTGGAACTACCGGACCACGGGCGAGACGCGGCGGGATTACGACGGCCCCGCCGGTGCGCTGACCACGGGAACGTGGAACCACGTCGTCGTGACGTGGGACCGCAGCGCTGTCGGCGCAAGCGCCATCACCTACCTGAATGGCGTGCAGGTCAACTCGACGGTCCTAACGGCGACTGCGCTCGGGGACCTGTCGGCCCTGCCTCTGAACATCATGCAGGACGGGACCGGCAACTACACCGACGGCGGCCAGGTCGCGTGGAACGACGCGGGAATCGACGACTTCGGTCTCTGGAACCGCGTGCTGTCGGCTGGCGAAGTCAGCGCGATCTATAACGGCGGGTTAGCTGGCTCCGACTTGTCCGTGGTGCCCGAACCGACCAGCCTCAGTCTGGCCGGAATCGCAGTTGCGGGCGCACTCGTCCGCCGCTGGCGGAAGCGCACCGCCTGACCTCACGCCGCGCCGGTCGGGTGGTGCCCGGCCGGCGCGGCGAGGTTTCGCGATTCCTTTGCGCGAATCCCGTTGAATCCGCACGTCCCGGCGTGTATCTTCTGTGCTAGGGAATTGCGGTCCCTTGTATATTACAGACGAACGGTGATCGACAGGGGTCAGGCCATGCGCCGACTCGTCATCGCAGCCGGCAGTCTCGCGGCGGTCCTCGCCATCGCGGTCGGTGCGTCGCGCCTGTCGGACATGGCCAAGCTCGGCAAACAGGCCGACGGCGGTTTCGTCGTCTCGAGCGGCCAGCGCATCCCGGCTGGCACCGTCGCGTTCGATGGCCGGCCCAACGACATGACGCTACACCCGTCCGGCCAGTTCGTCGCCGTCGTCAATAAGCGAGGCCGCAACACGGCCGTGTTCCTCGCGACTCCCGAAAAAGTCCTGGCCGATTCGACGGCCCTACTGCCCGCCAATGCCAATCCCGGCTTCCACGGCATCGCCTGGTCGCCGGATGGCAAACGGCTGGTCGTCAGTACCGACAAGGGCTACCTCGCCACCTTCACCCTCGACGGCGAGAAACTGACGGCCGGCCCCACGATCGAGATCCAGCGCCCCGGTGCCGGGCCGAGGGTCAACCCCGTCCCCGGTGGCTTGTGTTTCACCCGCGACGGTTCTCGGCTCTTCGTCGCCGCGGCCAACTTCAATGCGATCGTTGAAATCGACGCTGCCACCAACTCCCGTCTCCGCGAACTCCCGACGCAAACGCTACCCTACGAATGCCGACTGACCGACGACGAATCGACGCTCGTCGTCAGCAATTGGGCCGGCCGGCCGCCGCGGCCCGGCGAGCGTACGCAGATGAGCGACAAACTGGCGGTCCTGGTCGATGAGAAGGGCGCTCCCGCGTCGGGTTCCGTCAGCGTGATCGACGTGAAGTCCGGCCAGGCGCGACACGTCGAAACCGGCGTCCACCCGACCGGCATTGCCGTCCGCGGCGGCATCGCCTACGTCGCCTGCGCTATGAGCGACACCGTCGCCGTCATCGACATTGCCGCAGCTAAATTGACCAAGTCGATCCCGATCGTTTGGGGTCAGCATCGGCTACTCGGTTCGATGCCCAACGCTCTCGCTCTGCACGGCGACACGTTGTACGTCGCCAACGGCGGCGACAACGCCCTGTGCGAAGTCGATCTCAAGACCGACGCCGTTCGCGGCTTCCGCCCCGTCGGTTTCTACCCGGTCGCCGTGGCACTGCCGGCCGACGGAAAACGGGCGCTGGTCCTCAACACCAAGGGCAACGGTTCGGTCGCCAACACGGTTCGCGGCAAGCCCGGCAACGCCCACGACTTTCAGGGCACGCTTTCGGCCCTCGACCTATCGGTCGACCTGGCCGCCGAGACGGCCGCGGTCGCTGCCAACAACCGTTGGGATCAGCCGCTCGGCTCGTCGAAATTGCAGGTGTACAACGGCGCAATCGAACACGTCGTCTACATCATTAAAGAGAACCGTACCTACGACGAAATTTATGGAGACCTGCCGCAGGGCGACGGCGACCCGAAGCTGTGCAGCCTCGGCGAGACGGTGATGCCGAACCACCGCAAATTGGCGCGGGAGTTCACGCTGTTCGATAACGCCTACTGTTCCGGGACGAACTCGGCCGACGGCCACGCCTGGAGTACGCAGTCGATGGCCAACGACTACATGGAACACTTCTACGTCGGCGGGTCGCGCTCGTATTCCGACGACGGCGAAGACCCGATGTCGTTTTCCAACGCCGGGGCCATTTGGGACGCAGCGGTTCGGAAGAAGTTGAGCCTGCGAGTCTGGGGCGAATTCTGCGAAGACTCGTCCGCCGAAATTACTCCAAAGCCCACCGACTGGTTCGAGGTCTGGGAGGACCGCAAGGCCGGCGGGAAGAAGTTCAAGTTCAAGGCCACCTGTAAGGTCGCCGGTTTGCAACCCTACGTCCACCCGGAGTACCTGTACTGGCCGCTGTGGCAATCCGATCAGCAGCGGGCCGACTTCTTCATCGCCGAGTTCGAACAGTTCGTGAAGGCCGGCACGGTGCCGCGACTGATGATCCTGAGCCTGCCGTGCGACCACGGCGAGGGGACCAACCCCAAGTTCCCGACTCCACGGGCGATGATGGCCGACAACGACCTAGCCCTCGGGCGTATCGTCGAGGCCATTACTAACAGTCCGGTGTGGAAGAAGACATGCATCTTCGTCGTCGAGGACGACGCCCAGAGCGGCCCGGACCACGTCGACGGGCACCGCACCTCATTCCTGGCCATTAGTCCGTACACTAAGCGCAAGTACGTCGATTCGACGCGCTACGTCCAAACCAACATGTTGCGGTCGATCAGCATGATCCTCAAGACCGATCCGTTGAACAAGTTCGACGCGTGCTCGTATCCGATGGAGGCGTGCTTCAGCGACGTGCCGAACTTCACGCCGTACAAGTCAGTCGCCAGCAACGTGAAACTCGACGAGCGCAACCCATCCGGGGCGGCTATGACGCCGCGGGACCGCTTCTGGATGGAGAAGACGTTGGCGCTCGACTGGAGCGAACTCGATGCGCCCGATCCATACTGGCTGAACCGGATCAACTGGTATTCGATTTTCAAAGACACGCGACCGTACCCCGGCCGCGAGGGCGAGCGGCCGCTGGTGGGCGAACCGCTGGACGAGTGAGGGAGGGGCACACCGTGCGTACGTTCGTGCAAATTGGATTGTTGGCGACCCTGGCCGCGGTCGCTGGTTGCGACCGGCAGCCAACGCTGGTCCAGGTCGGCGGTCTCGTCACCTACGACGGCAAGCCGGCCGAAGGCGTGCGCGTGTACTTCTGGCCGCAAACGCCGTCGGCCGCGAAGTCCTATGCCTCGCGGTTCGCCATCGGCTTCTCCGATAAGGCGGGTCGCTACGTTCTCAAATGCACCAACGGCGAGGGCATTGAAGCGGGCGACTACAAGGTGACGTTTGCCCGGCCAGTGACCCGCGGCGGCAAACCCGACACCGATATGAGCCGCAAGCCGGAGGAGACCGGCGCGAAGGAGTCGCTATCGTCGGAGTACACCGACATCAACAAGACCAAGTTCACGGCAACAGTCTCCGACGCGAGTCGGGAGTTCACGTTCGATCTCAAGTCCAAGTAACGGTCTAGTCGCGGCCCGTGGGCCGCAGGAGGTCTTCATGTCTCGAGCGAAGCGCCCCGCGTTCACGCTGATCGAGTTGTTGGTGGTCATCGCCATCATCGCCGTACTCATCGGCCTCTTACTGCCTGCCGTGCAAAAGGTGCGCGAAGCGGCAGCCCGCAGTAAATGCCAGAACAACCTGAAGCAGATGGGGCTCGCTTTGCACAACTTCCACTCGGCCAACGGCGCGTTCCCGATGGGTGCCGAAGCTGAAGCCGGCGGCTACTGGTCGGGGTTCATCCTGCCGTACATCGAGCAGGACACGATCTTCCGAGCGCTCACGTTCTCCGAGGACGCGGGAAACGCCCAGTGGGCGGCTCCGAGCCCCCAGAGTAATGCTTCTCTCACTTCGACCGATCCGTCCCTGCGGAACATCGCGGCGTGCGAAACGACGCTGCCCGTTTACCAATGCCCCTCGGCCAACCTTCCCGTGAACGTTCTCGACGCGTCCGGTTATTCGCCGCAGTGGTACGTCCAGAAACGTTGTCCCGGAACCTATTTAGCGTGTGCATCGGGGTCGGCACGTAACGACCACCGGCCGGCCCCCAGCGGCGACGGCGTGGCCCTGTGGCTGGAAACTGGCCTGTTCACTTCGCGCCGTCCCAAGCCGACGGTGCGCGAGGGCGGCATGGCTCAACGCTCGGTGGGCGACTGCCCCGACGGGACCTCGAACACGGTCGCCATTGGCGAGGCGGTTCCTTACATCGACGGGTCCGACGTCAACACCGCCGTTCAGGAGCCGTACAACAGCGGCGGTCGTAAGGACCATTGGTACATCGGCGGCGACGACATGGACAACAATGAAGGCTGCGACTGGTCGGAGGCTCTCGGCTCGACCGGGGTGCCGCTGAACATCGGCGGCGGCCTCCCGCTGGCGACCAGCGACCCGCTTCACGAAGCCTGGGAAGTCGGCTTCAGCAGTCGCCACAACGGTGGCGTCAACTTCGTATTCGCCGACGGGTCCGTGCGCTTCGTGCGCGACAACGTCTCGCTGCCGACGCTGATGGCGCTGGGCTCGCGCGCTGGGGGCGCGGGGGTCCGCGACGATTACTACCGCTCCTCCTGGGCGGGCGGCGGGGCACACGCCCGGGCGGCCGTACTCGGGCCACGACGCCACAATCGAATTTCACCTGTTTAGTCCACATCCGCCGGCAACGAGTTGCATCGAAGTCGCGTCTGTTCAGGTTATTTGTCCGAAGTCGATCCCGGTTCGAAATCCACTTCCGAAAGCTTCTTTCCAAATTTTCTCGAATTCAGTGGACACTCGCCGCACCCGTTGGATATTGCAATACCACGCGCAACTTTTCGTCAAAGGATATCGTCCTGATCTATACAGGCGAAGGGCCGCGTGCAGTGCTTCTCGCTCTCTCTCTCTCTCTCTCTCCCGGCGACGGCCGAATGCAATCGGCCCCGCCACACCTCGGACTGGTCTAATTAGGAGCGTACCATGAGTCGTTGGTGGAACAAATCCGCCCGCCGTCAGCCCGCGAATGCGAGCCGCCGGCCCCGATCGCGCGGTGTCACTCTGTCGGCCTTGCCGCTGGAAGACCGCACCGTACCCACGGTCTTCACGAACACTACACCCATCGCCATCCCCGGCACCCTCGACGCGCAAGGCAACGCCAACCCGTTTCCGTCGAACATCACAGTCAGCGGTCTGACCGGCCAAGTGCTTTCGGGCATCACGGTCACATTCACCAACCTGGCGCACGAAGCCCCGCAAGATATCGACGCGCTCCTGATCGCCCCCGACGGAACGAACATCTTCCTGATGTCCGATAACGGCGGCAATACGCCGATCACGGCCACCACGCTGACGTTCACCGCGACGGCCGCGAGCCAACTCGGGCCGGATCCGATTGTCGCCGGTACTTACCTGCCGTCCAACGAGGACCTCGGTGGAGCCGACGTGATTCCCGGCGCACCCGCCACGCCACCGAGCACGTCGTTTGCGTCGTTTTTGGGCATCGACCCCAACGGCGTCTGGCAACTGCGGATCGTGGACGACAGCGTGTTCGCCAACGGCAACTTGGCCGGCGGCTGGAGCATGGACATCACGTCCCGCGTCAACACTCCGCCGGTAGCTGTCGACGACACGTACGCCGTCGTCGAAGAAAACACCCTCAACGCCACGACGAGTGTGTTGGCCAACGATACCGATGCGCAGAACGACCCACTGACCGCCGTGTTGGTCGCCGGCCCGCAGAACGGCCAACTAACGTTCAATACCGACGGTACGTTCACCTACGTCCCCGACAATAACTTCTCCGGGGTCGAGACGTTCACCTACCGGGCGTTCGACGGCGTGGCCTACAGCAACGTCGGTACCGTCACGATCAACGTCACGAATACCAACGACCTACCGGTCGCGGTCGACGACAGCTACGTCCTGCAGAATGGCGGCCCGCAGACCGTCGACGCGGCGGTCGGCCTGACGGCCAACGACGTGGACCCGGACGGAGCGACCCGGCAGATCTTGTTATCCGACAATTTCGAGGGCCTGCCGCTGGTTCCGTTCCTGGCCGGCGTCAACGGCGGCGACGGCACCGACTGGCTCGACGCTCCCCCTCCCGGTTGGACGCGCGACAACTTGACGACGCCGCCCCCGGCCAACGCCACCGCACCGGGCAACACCTTCTTCGGCTGGCACGTCCTCGACGTGGACTCGTGGATTGCCCAGCAGGGTGGACAGGAGCGAGACTTTTTCACACTCGCAGGCGTCGGCATGCACGGGTCGGCCCTGATTGCCGATGGCGACGCGTACGACGACTTCGTGCAGATCGACGACGACCTTGGGCACATGCTGGCCTTCACGCCGACCATCAATACCCGGGGCGTGGCGGCCAACAGCCTGCGACTCGAATTCGACCAGAGCTGGCGGCCGGAAGGCAACCAGACGGCTCAGGTCGATATCAGCTACGACGGCGGAGCAACCTACTCCTCGACGCCCGTCCTGTTCTACGACACCAACAATACACCCGGCGGGGCGAACTCGCTCGAGTTGGTCAACAACCACTTCGTCGCCAACCTGAACAACCCGGTCACGAACTCGATCAAGCTGCGCTTCACCTACAACTCCGGCAACAACTGGTGGTGGGCGATCGATAACGTGAAGGTCACCGGCCTGAAGACCGATCCCTCGACCCTGACCCCCTCGATCGTGACGCCGATGCCGGCGGCGGCGGGCACGATCAACCTGGCACCCAGTGGCCAATTCGTCTACACGCCTGCCACTGGGTTCACTGGCGCGACTAGCTTCACCTACCGCGTCTTCGACGGCACGGTGTTCAGCAATACAGCCACCGTCAGCCTCCAGGTGAACGCCAACACCGTCGCTCCGGTGGCCAACAATGACTCCTACAACACGCCCCAGGGCGTGCCCATCACGCGCGATTATTTCGGCGGTGTCCTAGCCAACGACACCGACGCCGACATCGCCGGCGGCAACAACGGCCTGACGGTGACACTGGTCAACGGGCCGGCACCGACCGCCGGCACGCTGACGCTCAACCCCAACGGATCGTTCACCTTTACGCCGGTGTTGACGTTCTTCGGGGCCGCCACGTTCACCTACCGGGTCTCCGACGGCGTCAACCAGAGCAACACGGCCACGGCGACGATCGACGTCGTCCAGACGAACTTGGCCCCGCCGGTCGCCAACAACGATTCCTACAACGTCAACAACAACGGCGTCCTTTCGGTCCCGGCCGCCCAAGGCGTCCTGGCGAACGACACGGATCCCGACAACAACCCATTGACGGCCCAGTTGGTCCGCGGGCCGAATTTCGGGACGCTGGTCCTCAACGCCAACGGTTCGTTCGTCTACACGCCACGGCCGTTCTATAACGGGCCGGATTCGTTCGTCTACCGCGCCACTGACGGCGTGTTCCAGAGCGATGTGGCCACGGCGAACATCACCGTCAACAACGCCAACGTCGCACCGATCGGCACCCCCGACGCCTACGCGACGCCGACGGGTACGCCGCTCACGGTCACGGCGGCCAACGGCGTGATTCGCAACGACCGCGACGATGGCCCGAACATCCAACTGTTCCTGCAAGACTTCGAAGGGGTCACGCTCCAGCCGTTCAGCGCCGGCGTCAACGGTGGCGACGGCACCGACTGGGGCGACAACCCGGCCGGTTGGACCCTCGACAACACCACGACGCCGACGGGCGGCCCGACCGAGTTCACCGGCTTCCACCCGATGGATATCGCGTCCTGGATTGCCCAGCAGGGCGACCAGCAGCGGGCCTTCTTCACTCGCGGAAACGTCGTCGGCCGCGGCACCGTCGTGGTGGCGGACGGCGATGCCCTCGACGACTTCGTGGAGATCGACCCCGACCTGTACAACACCCTGCTCTCGACGCCGTCGATCTCGCTGGCCGGCATCCAGCCGAACAGCCTGGTCCTCGACTTCGACTCCAGCTACCGGCCGGAAGACCCACAGAAGGCCACCATCGAAGTGAGCTACGACAACGGGGCAAACTGGATCAATCTGATCACCCTCAACACACCGAACTCCGGCGGCAACAGTGCGCTCGTTCGAGCGAACGAGCACCTCGTCCTCGATGCGTTCAACCCCGCGGGCGCGACCACGGCCACGTTCCGCTTCGGTTACAAGGCGGGCAACAACTGGTGGTGGGCGATCGACAACGTCCGGGCGTCCGGTCGTACCGGCAGCCCAGTCCTCACGGCGACGGCCGTGACGCAGCCGGCCAACGGCAGCGTGACGGTGGCGGCCAATGGGTCGTTCACCTACACGCCGAATGCAGGCTTCACCGGCGTGGATACCTTCACCTACCGGCCCAGCGATGGCACCTTCACCGGCAACTCGACGGCCGTGTCGATCCTGGTCGGCACGAACGCCGGCGTCGTGGTCGATAACGGCCTGCCGCAACGGTCGATGGTCCGCAGCTTGACGTTCGTGACCAACGGCCCGGTGACGTTCACCGGCGACCCGGAGGCGGCGTTCACGCTGACGAACACCGACACGTCGACGCCGGTGCCGTTTACGGTCCAGGTGGACAACACCTCCGCTGTGAAGCGGGTGGTGATCACGTTCACCGATCCGGCGCTCATCGGCGGTTCGCTCGCCGACGGCCGCTATCGGCTGACCGCGCTGGCCGCTCAGATCAGCGTGAACGGCACGCCGCTAGCCGCGGACATCACGACGGACTTCATCCGGCTCTTCGGCGAAATCACCGGCGACCGGACGGTCAACGCCGCGGACTTCGGCCCGTTCCGCGGGGCCTTCGGCACGACGGTGGGCAACACGCTGTACCGCGACTTCCTGGACTTCAACGCCGACGGCATCATCAACGCCGTCGACTTCGCGCAGTTCCGGTCGCGCTTCGGCTCGTCGCTGCCGTGATCCGGTTTGCAAGGAATCGCGAATCGTCGGATAGGTGTACTGGTGTTACCCGTCGAAAGTCGAGAGTCAGAATTTCGGTTTTTTTCTTGACTCTCGGCCTTCGACGGGTAACTCTTAGGCCCTGTCCATCGTCCGAATCTTACTCGAGGATCGACACGAATGAATCGAACGCTTTATTGGGCTGTCGCAGTCGCTGCCTTGGCAGTACCGGCGGCGGCCAACGCTCAGCCGTTCATCGACTTCCAGTTCGCGACAACCGGAGACGTGTTCACATCGAACTTCGGCAACGTGAACATAGGCAGTACGCTCGACGTGCGCGTGTACGTCCAGCAGTCCGGCGGTAACCCACTGGGCAGCGACGGGGGCATGATCGGTTATGCGGCCCGCGTGCGCTTCGATGACCCGCTCGGCAGCAGCACGCCGAGCAGCGTGGCCCAGATCGTCAACCCAGGCAGCCCGCCGACGACGTTCGGCCCCGACCTGACGCCGAACGTGCCGAGCGGGGGGTTCGCCACCCTCAACGGCACGAACAACTTCAGTGCCGTGATGAACCTCGGCTCGTCGCTCGGCGCGGGTGTCGTGCCCGATGCCAACGGCCGCATCTTCCTCGGCACCGTCCGGTTCACCGCGCTGGCCGCCGGCACGATCACCTTCCGGGCAGAGGATCCGAATCCCGGATCGAACGGTGACTTTACGACGTTCACCAACTCCCAGCCGCTGGACAGTATGCTGCGCTCGGCCACGGCGACGTTCACCGTCGTTCCGGAGCCGGCCAGCCTTGCCTTCGCGGGCATCGGCGTCGCTGGCCTCGCCGCGCTGCGGCGGCGGAAGTCGGCCATTGCGGCCTGACACCAGGAGTGGTTAGTATTCAGTGGTTAGTATTCAGTGGGTAGTGGTTAGTGAAGACAAGGCACGCGTCCTTCTCTAACCACTACCCACTGAATACTAACCACCACTTCCCACCGGAGGGCCGCGATGTGACCTGGCCGCCGGACCTCATCGTCAAGCAGTTCTGGCCGACGATCTTTTACCAACGGCCGTGGCCCGACCACGCCGTCCGCGCGCCGGCGCTGATCGAGTTGCTGTACGCGCTCAAAGCGCAGGCGTCGGCCAACATCGCCAGCGGCGTCGCACCGGCGGCCAAATCGTCGCAGGGGCTTTTCGAGAGCGACTTCGACCTCTTCGCCAACTCAGACGCGAACCTCCAGGCCCTACGCGGCTTCTTCGACGAGACCGTGCGCCTCGCAGTGTCGCACGTCAACGGCGGCCGTATCGACCCGGCCCGTTTGCAGGTGGAGTTCCGCGACAGTTGGTGCCACATCACCAACGGCGGCGGTTTCCACGACGCCCACACCCACGGCGGCTGCTCGTGGTGCGGCATCTTTTACGTCCGTGCCGGCGATTCGGGACGGCGCGAGGGCACGGGCGCGCCCAACGGTATCAACCGCTTCTATTCGCCACTGGGCGTCGGTGGAGCCTACCGCGACATCGGCAACGAGTATCTGAACGCGACGTACATCGACCCACCACCGCGCGACGGCAACCTGATCCTATTCCCGTCGTATCTGTGGCACAGCGCCCTTCCGTACCGCGGCGACGTGGACCGGATCATCATCTCGTTCAACAGCCGCATCCAGTACAACGGCGGGTAACATCGCGGGGCCACATAACGGTTGAACCCGATGTGGCTGCGAGAGAACGAACCTCCCTGGGCGCGCCGGGCTCAACCGTTTCCTTGCCTGTCATTGCGGTTTCGGCACGACAACTTCCGCGTTGAACGCGACCGAGATGCGCTCGCCCGGCCCGAAGTGTGGGTTGACGAAGTGATACAGCCAACCGGGGAACACCACGATCGTACCCGGCTCCGGCCGCAGGATCGCCTTCTGCCCAAACGGGTCGCCGGGCGTAGCCACCATCTCAGTGAACGGCCGCGGGTCGAGCAACTCCAAAAGCCCACTGAGCGGCCGGCCGGGGGCATCCCCACCCGAATCGACGAAGTAGGCACCGGACCAGCACGCGCCGGGGTGATTGTGCTGCCGGTGGTAGTTGCCGGCCCGGCTGATGTTGGCCCACGCCTTGATGGCGAGCGAGACTTGCGGCATCGACTTGTTCGCGGCCTGCACCGCAGCGAGGGCCGTGTGCTGGACGGCCTCGAAGACCCACGTCCGCAGGGTCGCGACGGCCGGGTGCGGCCAGTCGAACAGGTCGGCCTTCGAGTGCCAACCGCCGGCGTTGGCGTACTGCTGGCTCGGCTCGGCGCGTTCGCGCTCCAGGATTAGCGACCGCAGTTCGCGGTTGACCTCGCCGGCGTCCGGCACGCGGAAGCGGCCGACCGGCGTCGGGTAAGCCATAACGACGTGCTTGTCCATAGAGTCATTAGTCATCAGTCCACGGTCGATCGTCAACGGGCGAACGCCATCGACGATCGCGGACGAACGACCCGTGGACGAACGACGAATCAGTGGATCGTCACCAGATCGGAGCCGCCGTCGGCGTTGAAGCCGTCGCTGCCCTCGTAGAAGCCACTGATGAGGAACTGGCCGCGACCCACGCGCGACGCGGGAAACGTGAACGCTGCGTTGCCGTCGCGATCCAGGTTCGCCGCCCCGAGGACGAGGCTGCCCTTGCGGAACGTCACCCGCCCGGACGGAATCGTCGACGAATTGACCCCGTGGACGTTGACCCGCACCGAGATCGAGCCGCTCACCGGCAGCGTCGTCGGCGTCACGATCACGTCGGCCAGCGCCGTCGCCTTTCCGACCGTCAGCCGCGACGCCGTGCCGGACGATGTCGTGTAGCGCGAGTCGCCAGAGTAGCTGGCGGTGATCGTGTGGCTACCCGCTCGGAGCGTGTGGATCGTCAGCGTCGCTGCGCCGCCGGAGAGCGTCTTGGTGCCGAGGATGACGGTGCCGTCCCGGAACGTGACCGTGCCAGTCGGAGTGCCCGTACCGCTCGCAGGCGAGATGCGAGCGGTGAAGGTCACCGCGTCGCCGTAGGTGCTGGCCCCGCGGGATACCGAGACGGCCGTCCGAGACGCAGCCGATGCGTTGCTGACGCGGACGGTCAGCACCGACGAGGTACTACCGCTGAAGACGCCGGTTGGGTTGTAGGTCGCCGTGACGCCGTGCGTCGCAACGGCCAGTTGGCTCGTCGAATAGCTCGCCCGGCCGCCCGACAACGCAACAGTGCCGAGGACAGTGGTGCCGACGCGGAAGGTGACGGTGCCCGACGGGGTCGCCGTACCGCTCGCACCGCGAACGGTAGCGACGAACGCCGCCGACTGCCCACGGCTGACCGCACCGGGGCCGGTGAGCGTCGTTGTCGTGGCGGTGCGCGGGCGGGTCACGTTGAGCGAGACGGCAGTCGATGTACTCGTGCGGTAGGTCGTCGTGCCGTTGTAGACGGCCGTAATCGGGTGCAACCCGGCCCCGAGGGCGGCCGTCGTCAGCGTCGCTTTGTCGTAACGCAGGTTCGCCGTGCCAATGACCGTTGAGCCAGATTTGAACGTGACGGTGCCCGTGGGGAATCGGGTGTCGCCGACCGCGCGAACCGTGGCGGTGAGCGTCACCGACTGGCCAGCGGTTGGCGCGGTGGACGACGCCGATAGGGAGGTCGTCGTGGCGTACGTCCGCGGTGCGACGTTCACCGACACCGCCGATGAGTTGCTGGCCGAGTAGTTGGCCGTCGCGTTGTAGGTTGCGGTAATCGAGTGCGACCCGGCCGCGAGCGCCGCTGTCGTCAGCACGGCCTTGTCGTAGCGCAAATCCGCTGTGCCGAGTACCGTCGTCCTGTCGCGGAAAGTCACGGTACCCGTCGGGAAGCGGTTATCGCCGACGGCTCGGACGGTAGCGGTGAGCGTCACCGACTGGCCGGCGGTCGGAGTGGCCGACGAGGTCGCCAGCACGGTCGTGGTCGCAAAGCGCAGCCCCGTGACGTTGACCGTCACGGCCGACGAGCTGCTCGTCGAGTAGGCAGCGGTCGCGTTGTAGGTGGCCGTCACCCGATGCAACCCCGGCGACAATGACGACGTTGTAACGGTCGCCTTGTCGTACTGGAGGTTCACGGTGCCGAGGACCGTCGACCCGTCGCGGAAAGTGACGGTGCCGGTCGGGAACGTCGAACTGCCAACGGCGCGCACCTTGGCCGTGAACGTGACGGACTGGCGCTCGGTGGCCGACGTGGGGCCGGTCAATTCGGTCGTCGTCGCCCGCGCCGACATGGACGACGCAGCGGCCTGAGCCGTCGGCGGCGGCACCGGATGGCGCACCGGGACGACGGCGGAGGCGCTACTGGGCGTGACGCGGTCTTCGAGGCGCAAGACAGCGAGGCGCGCACCGGACTTCCCGAACGCCATGGATTCCCCCTTCCCGGCTGTCGTGGCTGCGATCGTGCGCACGTTGTTGCTGCAGGCGGCGATAACGAACGTATCGGGTTCGCACAAGAGTGAATCGGACATAATTCTGGTTTTCGTGCGCAAGTTTCCCCCGGCGCGGTGTTCGGGTTCTTCCGGCCGTGACGCCTTGACCGCGGACACGGGCGGCGGTATGTGGCCGTGACGCCGGGGGATCGGCGGAACTAACCGCAGGCGGGGTGGGGAGAACAATGCCGCGTGCGTGCGTGTACCTCGGGGGAGGGTTAGCGCTGGCGCTCGTCGCCGGTTGCTGCTTGCCGTACGGCGGCCGACTGCCGGCCGTCACCCAACGATTCAAGCCGTTCGCCGGTTCGCCATCCGACGCCATCGTTATGGATGTGGCCGTCGTGGAAACGCCGCCGGGCGATCGCACTCTCGACGGGGCGATTTGGGCAAGCGCCGACGAGTCGGCGGTTGCCATCGAGCACAAGGCCCGCCTCGACGACAACGGTCTACGCGTCGGCGTGTTCGGCGGCCTCCAACGGGCCGCCCTGCAACCGCTTCTGGATTCGCCGCGTTCCAACCCCGATCCGCACCGGCTGACGCTCACCGGCGGTACGGCCAAGCCGCTGACCGTCGGCGGCGAACGGCCGGCCGTGCGCTTCCGACTCCAACTCGATGGAACGGCGAAAGATGTCGCGCTCGAGTCGGCCGCCTGTGTGATACAAGTGACCCCGTCGATTGTGGATGGCGGAGTGAAACTGGCGTTCGAGCCGCAGGTGGCGCACGGCAGCCGCACGCCGTGGCCACAATTGACCGACACCGGCGCGATGTCGCTCGTGGCCCAACGACCGACGGAACACTACGCGGCGCTCGGCTTCGAGGTGACGCTATCGGAGTCGGAGTACGTGGCTATCGGTACTCACTATGGCCGCGAAGACACTCTCGGCGGCCAGTGCTTCCTACCGACGGCCGACAAGCCGGTACAACGGCTTTTGGTCATCCGAGTCCGTCGAAGTGGCGCGTCGCCGGCCGGCGAGATGCTGGGCGTATCTGTGCCGGCCGCGCGGGCACGCTACGCGGCCCGTGGGACCAGAGACTGACATTATCACCCGGCCGCAGGCGTCGGATAAGTGCGGCCCTCCGGCGCGAAGCCGCGGCGCATGGTGTTTTCGGTGATCGTCCGCGGCACGACGAACTGGAGCAAGTAGTCCGGCCCACCGGCCTTCGTGCCGATGCCAGACATCTTGAACCCACCGAACGGTTGTCGGCACACCATCGCACCGGTGCACTTGCGGTTGATGTACAGATTACCGACGCGGAACCGCCGCTTCGCCGTGGCGATCGTCTCCGGGCTACGCGAATACACGGCCCCGGTCAGCGCGTACTTCACGCCGGTGGCGATCTTGAGCGCTTCGTCGATGTCGCTCGCCTTCATCACCGCCAGGACCGGGCCGAAGATCTCCTCCTGCGCGATGGTCTTGTCCGGCGTCACGTCGGCGAATACGTGCGGGGCAACGAACGTTCCCTGATCCTTCAACGGGCCTGCGTCGCCAGCGTAGGCCAGCCGGCAGCCTTCGGCCTTGGCCTTCTCGATGTAGCCGAGGATGCGCTTGCGCGAGTCCTCGTCGATCACAGGGCCGACCGAGCAGCCGGGATCGTCGGCCGGGGCGATCGTCAGCGACTTGGTCGCCTCAACCAGACGTTCGAGGAACTTGTCGTACACGGGCGCGAGGACGATAGCCCGCGAGCACGCACTGCACTTCTGGCCGCTGTAACCGAACGCACCTTCGTACACGCCCTTCACCGCTTCGTCGAGATCGGCATCGGAGTCCACGATGGTGGCGTTCTTGCCGCCCATCTCGGCGATCACGCGCTTGACGTGGTCCTGCTGCGGCGACGCCTTCGCGGCCGCCTCGTTGATCGCCAGACCGACCGGCACCGATCCGGTGAACGCGACCACGGCCGTGTCGGGGTGCTGCACCAGCACGGGGCCGATCTCCTCGCCGTCGCCGGGCAGATAGTTGACTACACCCTTCGGCAACCCCACTTCTTCGAACAACTCCATCAACTTCGCGCCGATGACCGACGATTGCTCCGACGGCTTCATGACGACGGTGCAGCCGGTAACGACCGCGGCGGCGACCATGCCGGTGAGGATCGCCAG